>RFNX01000243.1 GCA_009926905.1 Flavobacteriales bacterium | reverse complement strand
GGGTTTTCCGCTACAATCTCCAACTCGTTTGAAAAATACCTCGTCAGAGGACGTGCGTGACCACTGGCGCATTTCCGTTGCTATCCCTAACGCGAATTCCTTTTTTACTATTAATTTTGGTAATTCAATTCGTGCAAATTCGAGCAATTAGTGTCAAAAACATTACTTTTTCAAATCAATTCTAACCTTCAAAGATTATTAAAACCCATTCGTGCATAAATTCAAACGAGTTCAAATTAATTTTAAAAATATAAAGCTAATTTTACTCTATGAACGCAACGCAGGCACAACAAGAAATTGCTCGTTTGACCGAACAGATCAATCACCACAACCATTTGTATTACGTAGAAAGTAATCCTGAAATTTCAGATTATGATTTTGATGTGTTACTCAAACAATTACAAGATTTAGAAGTTGCTTTTCCGCAGTTCGCTTCACCGAATAGTCCGACTAAAAGAGTAGGGGGCGACATCACTAAAAAATTCGAGTCTGTGACGCATCGTTTTCCAATGTTGTCGCTATCCAATACCTATTCTGAAGAAGAAATCATGGATTGGGAAAATCGCATCAAAAAATTGATTGAAGGCACAATTGAATTTGTGTGCGAACTGAAATACGACGGCGTTGCAATTGGAATTCGTTACGAAAACGGAGAATTGACAAGAGCTGTAACCCGTGGCGACGGTGAAAAAGGTGAAGATGTAACTTCGAATGTGCGCACCATTCGTTCCATTCCTTTGAGTTTGAAAGGCGATTTTCCAGCTGATTTTGAGATTCGTGGAGAGATTTTTATGCCTCACGCACAATTCAAAAAACTAAACGAAGAACGTGAAGACATAGGAGAAGCATTATTCGCAAATCCAAGAAATACAGCTTCTGGAACTTTGAAAATGCAAGATTCTAAAGTCGTGGCTGAACGTGGTTTGGATTCGTATTTATATGGAATTTACGGAACAGATATCCAAGCAAAAGGACATTTCGAATCCGTGAAACAAGCAGGGACGTGGGGTTTTAAAATACCTTTAGACAAAAATAAATTCATTCTCAAAACGGATTCCATTGAAGGTATTATGGAATTCATTCATTATTGGGATATAAAACGAGAGGATTTACCTTTCGACATCGACGGAATCGTGTTGAAAGTGAACGATTATCAGCAACAAAAAACCTTAGGTTTCACTGCAAAATCGCCTCGTTGGGCAATCGCTTATAAATTCAAAGCGAATCGAGTAGAAACAAAATTGAATGAAGTCACTTACCAAGTTGGACGAACGGGAGCAATCACACCGGTTGCGAATTTGATGCCTGTTCAGTTGGGAGGAACTACCGTAAAACGTGCTTCTTTACACAATGCTGACCAAATCGAAAAATTAGATTTACACGTTGGCGATTACGTTTATGTGGAGAAAGGAGGAGAAATCATTCCGAAAATTGTGGGGGTAAACATTGATAAACGCGACGATTCAAGTGCAAAAGTGGTGTTTTTGGAAAATTGTCCCGAATGCCAAACAGCTTTGATTCGAAGAGAAGGCGAAGCACAACATTATTGCCCGAACGAAAAAACCTGTCCACCACAAGTAAAAGGAAGAATCGAACATTTCATCAGTCGCAAAGCAATGAACATCGACGGTTTGGGTTCAGAAACAGTTGATTTATTGGTTGAAAAAGGACTCATTCACAACATCGCTGATTTATACGATTTGACTTTCGAACAAATTTTGAACCTCGATCGAATGGCTGAAAAGTCGGCCGATAATATGATAAAAGGCATTGAATTATCGAAAGAAGTTCCATTTGAACGCGTGTTGTTTGGTGTCGGAATTCGCTTCGTGGGAGAAACCGTTGCTAAGAAATTAGCGAAACATTTCAAGAATATTGACAACATCAAAAATGCACTTTACGACCAACTGATTGAAGCAGATGAAATCGGAGAGAAAATCGCCATTTCGATTCAGCAGTTCTTTTTAGAGGAAGAAAATGTACAGCTAATCGAACGTTTGAAAGCGAAAGGTTTGCGTTTTGAAATGGAAGAAAAAGTTTCATTATCGAGCGTTTTAGAAGGTAAAACAGTTGTGATTTCAGGAACTTTTGAAACCTTTTCTCGCGATGAATTGAAAGAACTAATTGAACGAAACGGAGGCAAAAATGGTTCGTCGATTTCAAGTAAAACAGATTATTTAGTGGCTGGAGCAAACATGGGACCTGCGAAATTGAAGCAAGCGACTTCACTTGGAATTACGATGTTGAGCGAAGAAGAATTTATTAAGATGATCAATTCATAATGGAAAAAAATCTTTGGAATACGACCCAATCTTTACTCGTTGTTTTCAATTACGAAAACTTAGATCGTTTGCATGATTTTCGTAAATCATTGGATAGAATGTTGTCGAGTAGTTCAGTTGATAGAATTATTATCATTGTAAACATCGATAAAGACGTAGATAAAAATACACTTCCGCCACACTTTTTGATTTATTACAATTCTCCAAATGATTATAATTTTTGGGGTAAACTTAAAGACGTTCAGTTAGATACGGAATTGAAAAAGAATTTTGACACTTTGTTGTGGCTTGGCGAAACAAAAAAGCGCAGTTATAACGAAGTGAAAAATGTGAGATTTGACAATAAAATTGGGGTAAATACAGCAGATCCATTTTTTGAATTGCATTTGAATTCAGAATCGGACGTACCCAGTGAAATGCTTACTTTTGTAGTAGAAACTTTAAAAAAAATAACCTTAGCATGAACAATCCATTCACAGGATCAGGTGTTGCATTAGTAACACCATTTCACAAAGACGGAAGCATTGATTTTGATGCCTTGAAAAAATTAGTTCAACTTCAAATCGATGGTGGAACGGATTTTTTAGTGGTTCAAGGAACAACGGGTGAATCGCCAACGTTGTCACAAGAAGAAAAAATGCAAGTCTTGCAAACGGTGATAGATGTGAATCAAGGAAAATTGAAAATCGTTTACGGAGTAGGAGGAAACAATACTTTAGCTGTGGGTGAAACGTTGAAAAAAGTTCCTGATGGCGTTGATGGCATCTTGTCTGTTTCGCCTTATTACAACAAACCGATTCAAAAAGGAATCATTGAGCATTATAAATACATCGCTTCTTGTACCGATTTACCAATCATTTTATATAACGTTCCAGGACGAACAGGTTCAAATGTGTTACCTGAAACAACAATTGCTTTGGCTGAAATTTCAAACATTGTTGCAATGAAAGAAGCATCTGGAAGCATGGAACAAATTATGGAAATCATTCGTTTGAGAAAACCAGATTTTGGAGTTTTGTCGGGCGATGATGCGATTACAATGCCATTGATTGCCGCTGGTGCGGATGGCGTTATTTCTGTTGTTGCGAATGCTTTTCCAGAGAAATTTTCTAAAATGGTTCATGCTTCAATAGAAGGAGATTTGGATACAGCTCGCAAAGAACATTATGATTTATTACCCATTACAAAAATGTTTTTCGAAGAAGGAAATCCGGGTGGAGTGAAAGTGTCACTTGCCGTTCGAGGAATTATGGAAGAAAACATGCGCATGCCTTTGTATCCAGTTTCAGATGGCTTAAGAGCGCGAATTACTTCAGAGACGAAAGAATTGTTGGGGGAATAGGCTATTCTTCTTTTCTTTATACATTTACTCAAATTTCGCTAATGAATAAAGTTAGTTTCCTTTTCGTATTGTTGATTCTTTTTGCTTGTAATGAGAATAATAAAAAACAAAGTAATTCGCAATCGAATGAAAGGGAAAATGGAAAGGAAAGCAATGCTTATGCGATTGATACAGCGAAGGTTGCAAGCGAAAGTCGTGTGCTCATTGACAGTTTAGTGGATATTCGTTCCATTAATCCAGACATTCAGGTCGATTTGAAATATGCTACTGCCGATAATTTTATGAAAATGCGTTTATACGAGCGTCTTCGAAGCGCTTATCTGCAAAAGGATGTAGCCGAACGTTTATCAAAATGTCAAGAATTACTTTCCAATTTAAAATCAGGTTATCGTTTGTTGGTTTACGATGCTGTTCGACCAGTGAGTGTGCAACAAAAAATGTGGGATGCCTTGGATTCAATTCCACCTTCGGAACGCGGGAAATTTGTTTCAAATCCACAAAATAGAAGTTTGCACAATATGGGCGCAGCAGTTGATCTGACAATCATCGATGAAAGGGGAATTCCATTGGATATGGGTGCTGGTTATGACGACATTCGTAAAATTGCTTATCCGACATTAGAGCAAGAATTTTTAGCCAAAGGAGAATTGACTGAAAAGCACATTTCCAACAGAGAATTACTTCGAAAAGTGATGAAATCCCAAGATTTTCGTCCGTTAGAAACGGAATGGTGGCACTTTAATGCCTGTTCACGTCCACAAGGAAAAGCGAAGTACAAAGTCTTGATGGAAGAACCTTAATTCAGGTTTAATCCAATTTAAATTTGCAATATTTAATTACGTGACCACGAGAAGTAAAAAGTTTCTCGTAGTGTGTTTTAATATAAAAAATTGACTTTGTTTCTTCGTCTAAATCTTCAGGCAAACTTCCGTACAAATCCCAAGTTAATTCCAGACAATGGTAGTTATTTTTCTTTATTTGCAATTCCGTATATTCGAAAAGCACATCGCTATCCGTTTTCACGTGAATGATTCCACCGGGTTTTAGGATTTTGCGGTAGCGTTCAATAAATAGAGGAGAAGTCAATCGTTTTCGCGGTTTGTTAGGCTGAGGATCTGAAAATGTCAACCAAATTTCATCCACTTCATTTTCAACAAACGAATTTGTGATATAATCTATTCTTGATCGCAAGAAAACCACATTTTTCATTCCTGTTTCAAGCGCTTCTTTAGCTCCAACGTAAATACGATTTCCTTTTAAATCGACACCGATAAAGTTTTTGTCAGCGTAATGTTTTCCGAGTCCAACTGAGTATTCACCTTTTCCGCAACCTAATTCTAAAACAATTGGATTATCATTTTGAAAAACAGATTCACGCCATTTTCCTTTGAGTTCAAAATCGTGTTCTCTTTCAGGTTCAAAAACGTTTTCAAAATCTTTAATTGCCGCAAAACGACGTAATTTATCCTTCCCCACAGTCTTTTTTAGCTATTCTTAATGTTTACTTCAAGTTTTTTCATCGCTTGATCAACCACTTGTTTTAAGATGTTGTCTTTGTTGTTTTTAGATTTTAAATAAAAATGTGCTCCTTCTGCATCCATTTCGAAAATCATGTAATCCAACATTTCAACGAATTCTTTTCCTTCCTCTAAGTCCATGCTTGATAAATCTAAACCATCAAATGAAACAAAGCCACTGACAGGTTTTTTACCAAAATTCTCACATCCTCTTGGAAGTTTCAATCCACCTTTTCCAGGCATGTAAAGTTCAGATGAATAAGCAGTTAATGTGTTGCCTTTTAAACTCATTTTAGCGACATTTCCTTTCATGCCGTCTAACATTCCTTTTGCAAGAGTTAAAATCCCTTTTCCTAAACCAACTTGGTAGTTGAATTCTGGTTTGAATGAACCGTCAGCATCAGTATTTCCCATCATTACAGCACCAAATTTACCAGTCCACAATCCAGCCAAACCTTCTTCGCCAGCAAAAGCCAATCCCATTTGAACTTGTCCACCGCCTTGTTTACCAATTTCACTCAAGGCATTCGGAGCGTATTTATCCATGAATTTTTGTAATTTCTTCATGTCAAAATCAACAATAATTCCAGCACGAGGAGAACCTGAGCCCAATTGCGCCAGCATTTTACTCGAGTTATTTCCAAACATCATCCATTTTTTCAGACCATCAGAAAAGTAATTTGTACTTTTTAAATCAATAGCGCCTTTTTCAAAAGAAACTGTCATCTGAGTGTAAGAACCTGCTAACATTTCTGTCAGTTCCGTTTTTTTATCCTCTTCCATTTTAAGTTTAGATAGAGTACCTAAAAACGATGCTTCAACGTCAACACCTAAAACGATGTCTGCTTTTTGATTTAAGATTTCAGTTACTTTATTGTCGGGCGTATCTTCTTTCAAACTTGCAATAGCTTCTTCCACTAATTTTTTACCATCTGTTAGTCCTTCTTTGATCACAAAAACAGCACGTTTATCAGTAATTCCAAAAGCAACATCGCCACTTTCGTGAAAATTGAAATCAGTTCCTTTGTCTATATCAAAACCTCTTTTTTGAATGTTTGAAGTTAAGGATGCTCTATTTTTCACTTCTGCAAAAGCATAGATAATACCTGGATTTCCTTGTGCGTCTAAGGTCCCATCCATTGCAAAATAAATGGGCGTATCGAAGTTTAAAATCGACTCAATCGTTTTCATTTCTTTGTCAATCGACTCTCCGAACTTGTCAATGCTTTTATATTCAGCTTTGTCAAGGATTGTTTTTGCATCTATCGAACCAAAAACCGAAATTTGTGGGTTACTTTCAACAAACGCTGCCACGTCTTCATTGATTGTGCGATTTTCATTGGAGCTACAAGCTGCTAAAAATAACAATGCAAATAGCGAAAAGAATATGTGTTTCATGTAGTTAAGTTGTGTGGCGCAAAATTATTATTTATTTCACAGCTATTTGCACCTTCCATCAATTTCCTTCTTTATTTTTGTGCATGCATCAGGTGGAACCATTTTATAATTGGCGGGGATATTACATCGCTTCTGAAGACCCTTCTTCTCCTTTCTACAACAGGGAATACAGCGAGTTTGAGTTTAATAATTCAGTCTACAATTTTTACATTCATCCACAATGGGATGCAATCGGTTCGCCAACATTGTTCATAAAAATTCTTTTTACAGATTACGATAGTGGCTATACAATTATCGAATTATTGGGAGAATGGAACGATGCGATTGAAAATGACATCATGATTTTAAAGCGCGACATCATTGAACCTATTATAGAAAATGGCATCAATAAATTTATTTTAATTGGCGAAAACGTTTTAAATTTTCATCATTCTGACGATTGTTATTATGAAGAATGGTTTGATGAAGTGGAAGAAGGTTGGATAGCAATGGTTAATTTTCACGACTATGTGATTGCTGAATTCGAACGTGTAAACATCGATCATTATTTTGTGATGGGAGGAGAATTGGAGGACATCGAATGGCGTACTTACACTCCTTTTCATTTCTTTGAAAAAGTAGAAAGTTTAGTTACAAAGCGCATTGGCTAAAAATGATTCGTAAAATTCATGTAATTTAATTTGAGTGTTCGCAATCGTACTATTAAATTACTTGAATGTTGAAAATCAAGAATTTAATCGAAGTGAGAGTTATTTGGTGAATATTAGCGAACAATCTTTGGCCTTGAATTTCTTGGTTTTAGCTACTGAACTGAAACTGTT
>RFNX01000289.1 GCA_009926905.1 Flavobacteriales bacterium | reverse complement strand
GTATGAACGAGACAAAATAAATCTAGTAGGCAAAAAGTGACTCAACAAATATTTTACGGTCAAACAATTGTAAATCATCCATTTTCTCACCGACTCCGATGTATTTCACTGGGATTTTCATTTGATCAGAAATTCCAATTACCACTCCTCCTTTCGCAGTTCCATCTAATTTTGTGACTGCTAATGCGTTAATATCAGTTGCTTGTGAGAATTGTTTGGCTTGCTCAAAAGCATTTTGTCCTGTTGAACCGTCCAATACCAATAAAATTTCATGCGGTGCACCAGGAATTACTTTTTCCATTACACGTTTGATTTTACTCAACTCATTCATCAAATTCACTTTATTGTGAAGTCGTCCTGCAGTATCAATGATTACAACGTCCGCATTATTCGCTTTAGCTGATTGTAAGGTGTCGAAAGCAACGCTAGCAGGGTCAGCGTTCATTCCTTGCTGAACAATCGGAACACCCACTCTTTCCGACCAAATAATTAATTGATCTACAGCTGCAGCTCTAAATGTATCTGCTGCACCCAAAACAACACTTTTACCTGATTTTTTAAATTGATGTGCGAGCTTGCCAATCGTTGTTGTTTTGCCAACACCGTTTACACCAACAACCATAATCACATACGGATTTCCGTCAACAGGTTTATTGTATTCTAAATTTCCGTTTTGGTTGGAGTTATTTTCTTCTAAAAGAGAAATGATTTCCTCGCGTAGGACATTATTCAATTCATCCGTCCCCAAAACTTTATCACGTGAAACGCGTGCTTGAATTCTGTCTATGATTTTCAAAGTAGTTTCAACTCCTACGTCTGATGAAATAAGAATTTCCTCCAAATTATCAAGCACCTCGTCATCTACTTTGGATTTACCTACAATGGCACGAGCAATCTTTGAAAAGAATGATTGTTTAGTTTTCTCTAGACCTTGGTCCAGATTTTCTTTTTTTGAGCGCGAAAAAAAATCAAATAGTCCCATAATTGTAAAAAAAAAGCCTCCATAATTGGAAGCTTCTATGCAAATATATTAATAATATAATTAGCCTTTAGTAAACCATTCTTTCACCTTATCATTGTGAACGATTTCTTCTTTGAAAGTGTATGAACCTGATTTTTCTGATTTCACCATTTTAATCACTTTCGTATGTTCTTTTCCGCCACCTTTTTGAAGGGAAGCCACTACTTTCTTAGCCATGTCTTATTATTTAATTTCTTTATGAACTGTATATTTTTTCAAAATGGGATTAAATTTCTTAATCTCCATGCGGTCAGGTGTGTTTTTACGATTTTTTGTCGTGATATAACGTGACGTACCTGCCATTCCAGAATCTTTGTGTTCTGTACATTCAAGGATTACTTGAATACGGTTACCTTTACTTTTCTTTGCCATTTTCTTTGATGTTTAGCTGTTTCGCAACAGTTTATTTTAAATATCCTTTTTCACGAGCTTCTTTCAAACAAGCTTGAATTCCTTTCTTGTTGATGGTGCGCAATGCTGAAGTCGAAATTTTCAACGTAATATAAGAATCTTCTTCTGGAATGAAGAACTTTTTGGTAATCAAATTCGGATAGAAACGTCTTTTCGTTTTTCTATTTGAGTGAGAAACATTGTTCCCTACCATTACTGACTTTCCTGTTAACTGACAAACTCGTGACATGTATATAAAATTACGTGTAAATGTAAAAAGCGGATGCAAAGGTAGTAACTCTTTTCAAATATACAAATCATTAACATAGAAATCTTAATAATTTTTTTGACAGGCTGTAAATTAGTTGCTTGCGTTTCTAGGATGAAAGCTCAAAATAGCATCTCGTAAAAATCGTTGGTCTAAATGCGTATAAATTTCGGTGGTTGTAATCGACTCATGACCAAGCATTTCTTGAATTGCGCGCAAATTTGCTCCTCCTTCAATCAAGTGAGTAGCAAAACTGTGACGAAAAGTGTGCGGCGAAATATTCTTTTTCAAATCAATTGATTCAGCTAACTGTTTGATGATTGTGAAAATCATTACACGCGTTAATTGTGAGCCTCTTCTATTCAGAAAAACTACATTTTCGTTCCCTTTTTTTATATCTTGATGACGACGAATATGGTCGTTGTAGATTTGAATTTCTTTTTGAACTTGTGGACTCACTGGAACCAAACGCTCTTTATTTCCTTTTCCAATGACACGAACAAATCCTTCGTCAAAATACAAATCCGAAAAACGTAAATTTATCAATTCACTCACACGCATTCCGCAGCTGTAGAGTGTTTCCAAAATCGCTCGATTTCTGTGACCTTCTGTCTTCGTTACGTCAACTGCAGCAATCAATGCGTCAATTTCTTCAATCGTTAAAACTTCAGGTAATTTTCTACCAATTTTAGGTTGCTCCAACAATTCACTTGGATCTATCTTTACGACATTTTCCAACAATAAAAAACCATAAAATTGCTTGATTCCTGAAATAATTCTAGCTTGCGTTCGAGCGCTTAAACCTAAATCGTAAAGTGTTGCAATAAAGTCTTTTAAATCGTCATAAGTTACGTCTTCGGCATTTTTTTTACTCGAAATTGAGTATTGAAATAATTTATCAACGTCATTTTGATAAGCGAAAATAGAATTCTCAGCCAATCCCTTTTCAATTTTCAAGTATGAAACAAAATCCTTAATATAGCGGTTCCAAGTTGACATAGAATGAAACTATTAATCGTAAACGGTCCAAATTTAAACCTATTAGGCAACAGACAACCACAAATATATGGGAATGTTAGCTTTGAAGATTATTTTGAAGAATTGAAATCAAAATTCGATGCTGAACTAACTTATTTCCAATCGAATGTGGAAGGTGAAATCATCAATCAATTACAAGTTGGTGGATTTGATGGAATCATCTTAAACGCTGGTGGATACACACATACAAGCGTTGCAATTAGAGATTGTATTGCAGCGATTGAAACTCCTGTTGTTGAAGTTCATATTTCAAACATTGCTGGAAGAGAATCTTTTCGCCACGAATCGATGATAAGTCCTGTTTGCGTGGGTTGTATTTTTGGTTTTGGTTTGAAAAGTTATGAGTTGGCTTTGAATTATTTTTTGATGTTTAAATCTCTTAAGTAAGCGAAATCTAATAATGATTTTTAACTTTAAGTAAAATTTTAATTCATAAGAAAATTGTAAATTTGTTAGAAACACTTGCTATGAAAGATAATTCTATTAAAAAACCCAACAAATCATATGGTGAAAAGAAATTAACTTCAGCAGAAAAAAATAAATTTATAAAAGAAATCTCAAAAGAAGTTAATAGAAACATTGCCTTAAGAGCCTTCAAAGATTTGGTTATTGGGAGATGATTGTAATTTCTGATAGTAACATAGTTTTTTAGTGCAATAATAACTCCTAAAGGGGTTATCGCTTCGATTTTAACAAAGGAATCAAAAATTCAGTTAATTGCTCCAACTTATCTTTTAGAAGAAATTGAAAAACATTCAAAAAAGACATGCGATTATTTGAATATTGACAAAAATGAGTTTAACAAAAGGCTAACGCTTTTTACATCAAGAATCAAATTTATTGATTCTGAAAAAATTCCAAAAAAATACATTAATGAAGCTCTAGAAATAGTATCTAATATTGATTATGACGATTTCGTTTTTGTAGCCTTAAATAGGTATAAAAAATACAAATTATGGACTGGCGATGAATTTTTGATAAAAGGATTAAAATTAAAAGGATATGATATATGTATAACAACAAGCGAACTTAAAAAAACACATTTATAAAAAATGATAAATTGAATTATATTCAAAATTGTAAACTTAATTTTTATCAGCTGCAAAAGCAAGACAAGCTAAAATTTCTTCGTGGTTTAACTCAGGGAAATCTTCAAGTATTTCCTTGATTTTCATTCCAGATGCTAACCAACCTAAAACATCATAAACAGTAATCCTTGTGTTTTTAATACATGGTTTTCCAAATCTTATAGTTGGATTTATTGAAATAAATGCTGCATAATTCATAGAAAGAATTTACGATTTATTATAACAAAAAAAAATGAACCTTTTTATTGTTAGAATGTACGCTCGTTTTTAAAACCTCTGTCATGAAAAAAATTATTGTTTCCCTGCTCACTTTTTTAATTGCGATTCCATTGGTAATTGCTCAACCAAAATCTCCTCGAAAAGTTCAATTGGTCATTTTATTCGACACTTCTAACAGTATGGATGGATTGATTGAACAAGCCAAAGCCAGAATTTGGGCCATTGTCAATGAAACAAGTAATTTACGTCACAATGGTTTGGTTCCAACAATTGAAATCGCGGTTTATGACTACGGAAATTCTGGGATTACAATAGCAAATTATGTGCGTCAACAAACGCCTTTTACCACAAACTTGGATCTCATTTCAGAAAAGTTGTTTTCGTTGCGAACAAATGGAGGAGAAGAATATTGTGGAGCGGTAATTCAAAAATCCATTGAAGATTTAACTTGGTCACCTGATCCATTGGATTTAAAATTGGTTTATATCGCAGGAAACGAACCGTTTAATCAAGGTCCAATTGATTACAAAAAAGTGTGTGAAATAGCAAGTTCTAAAGGAATTTTCGTCAACACCATTTACTGTGGCGACTATGCACAAGGAATTCGTGAATTTTGGAAAGACGGCGCGACTTGTTCAAAAGGGGAATATTTCAACATCAATTCAAATGAAAAAATTGATTACATCGAAACGCCTTATGACGCTAAAATTCAAGAACAAAATAACAAATTGAATAGTACTTATGTCGGTTTTGGTAGTCAAGCAACCTATAACTTTAGCAATCAAATGGCACAAGATAAAAACGCAGTTTCTGTAAATAGTGCGGTTTCATCTGAACGCATTATTGTCAAATCAAAAAAAGCTGCTTA
>RFNX01000232.1 GCA_009926905.1 Flavobacteriales bacterium | reverse complement strand
ACTATAGCGTTTGTACAGGACGTGTGAAATTGAGTGCGAACACAGCCTATTCTTTAAATTTTATTGGTAAAAGAGGCGTTGATAAATCCAATCTTTTTGGTTACATTAACGATATGACCGTTTCCAAAAATGCGATTTGGACTACTTTTGAAGCAGGTAAAAACGGAAAACTTCAAGTGAAATGTAAATCTGTTGTTGATAGTTTCCATTTAGTTATTTTCAAAACTTCAATTGGTACCTGTTGTGAGGATTTGGCGAATAAAAAAGCCGAACCGTTGTTCATGAAAATAAAAACAGATTGTAAAGAATTAGAAAATGTCAATGTAGATCTGCTTGAAGGATATGAATATGTAATTGTATTTATTGCAAAAGAAAAAAATAAAGCTTCTGTGGATTTCGAACTGGCCTTTACACCAACAGACGCAAAAGGAGCAGAGTTCATTGATTCCTTGACGATGAACTTGGTTTACAACAAAGCGAAACCGATTTATTCTATTCACGTCATAGACGAAACGACTAAAAAACCTGTTACTGCAAGAATTTCAATTACAAGTTTGTCAGATATTGACGGCACTTATTTCGCAAGTGATTTGTTTTTGAACCTGAATAAAACACTGAAAAACAGCATCATAAAAATCGATGCGGAAGGTTACAATTCTAAAGATTTAAAAGAGTATAAAATTGCCAGTACAAGCCACACTAAAGACACCATTCGTTTGACGCCATTGAAACGTGGTACTGTGGCAAAATTAGATGAGATTTATTTTGCTCCTGGTTTAGCTGCAATTTTAGACGAATCGTTTCCTGTTTTACTGAGATTACGAGATTTCTTAGTGTTGAATCCGCAGATTTCTATTGAGATTCAAGGGCACGTAAACGAAGACAAAAAACACGGTTTGTTTTCTATGCGTTTATCTAAAAAACGTGCTCAAAAAATCCTTGATTTCTTAGTTGAATCTGGAATTGACCCGAGCCGATTGACTGCTGTTGGTTTTGGAAACACGAAACCTGTTTTCCCTGACGCAAAATCCGATTTGCAAAAAGAAGCGAATAGGAGGGTGGAGATTTTGATAAAATAGTTTTATTGAAATCGCGAGTATGGAACAGTTGACTTAATTATTGTTCTTCGGAAGCATATTTTTCTATTTATTTTCTTCAACAAGATTTGAAATAGTAACATTCTATGCTTTAGCAATTAGTGCAAGTTTTGCTAGACTAATACCAACCTTTCCGTTTTCAATTTTATATTGATATTGTCTATCGCTTTGAATAATTGCGGCTAATTCTGACTGATTTAATCCTTTTAACTCTCTATATTTTTTGATGTTTTTTCCAACGTTTATAGTTGTCTCTTTTTTTATTTGTTCTATTTCTTCTTTTGTAAAATCAATCATAGACAAAATTCAATTCTATGATTTTTAATTTTGTAACCTTATTTTACTACGTGTAGTATTTTTTTACTACATTTGTGATAAAATAACGTCAATGGAAGAGAGTAAAGAAAATATAGTAAACGAACCAAAAGAAGTTCAACCGCAAGTTATTATTAATAACATTCATCACGGTTCAAACAAATCACAAGAAGTCCAACTTTGGAGTCCAACGGTTGCTGGATTATTAAGTTTTATTATTCCTGGTGTTGGTCAAATGTACAAAGGGAAAATTTTTGCAGGTATTTTGTGGTTAATTTTTACTTCTATTGGATACGCGATGATTATTTTTCCTGGTATTATTCTACATATAATTTGCATAGCAACAGCTGCTTCAGGAAATCCGTACTCAAAAAAATAATTATTTACCTGACAAATTCTGCTTTAAGAATTGCGCTTTTTCCTCTTAAGTCCGTATAGTGAATATCAAAATGAATCAGTGTTCCTTCGGGTAAATCAGTGATGTGTTTTTTTACAGCTTCGGATAATTTTGCGCCTTTAACGGTATTGGTTATCGTACCATAAGCTAAGTCGATTTGTGTGATCGTAGCGTTGCTTTCTAAATCTTCATCGGGTAATTTTACTTGAAAATTCAAATCTTTTACATCTAATTTTTCGCCTGAAGTAACGTTTCCAAGATAGACCGCTTTACGTGGTGAACCTTTTAATTTCACTGGGAATTTATCAATAATAACTTTTTCTTTTGCTCCTGTTTCTGGACTAATTAAATAATCAAACAAAATCATTTCTGCTTCCAAACGTGTTACTGTGTCGAGCATTTGAACAAGGTACGTTTTGTGTTTATTCGTGCGTTCGATGATAAAGGTTCCATCAAAATTTACAGGGAAACCTTTCTCTGCATAAAAAGCATTCGGATATTCTCTGTAAAAAGTAGAATCTTGTTTTCCATTGAAGTAATACGTATTATCTAATTGCGCGAAAACTCCCTTCGATAAGAGAATGAAAAATGAAATTGTTAGTGTTTGTTTTATTAACATCCGATTTTGTCTATACGTTTCTGATGACGACCGCCTTCAAATTCCGTGCTAAAAAAAATATCAACTATTTCCAACGCTTCAGCTTCTGTTAAAAAACGCGCAGGTAAAGTTAGAATGTTTGCATCGTTGTGTTGACGCGCCAATTCAGCGATATCTTTTTTCCAACACAAAGCACTTCTAATTCCTTGGTGTTTGTTGGCCGTCATATTGATTCCATTTCCAGAACCACAAATCAAAATACCCAACATTCCTATATTCGCTTCAACTTTCAACGCAACAGGATGTGCATAATCGGGGTAATCGATGCTTTCTTCTGAATGACATCCAAAGTCTTCCAGGTGAAATCCTTTTGCTGTCAAATGTTTAATGATCGTTTCTTTCAGTTGAAATCCTGCGTGATCCGCACCGATGGGAATAATTGTAGAAGCCATTTTTTCTTTTATGTAAAAATAAAGATTATTAAAACTGTTTTGATTGCTACATTGCTGTATTTACAAATGATTCATTGTGAATAAACACCTTTTGTGAATCTTCAAAAATGTTTGTGCGTTTTCGGACGTTTTTTGATTTTTAGAGTGATAATACTTAACAATTCGTTGTATTTATAAACAATCTTGCTTTTTTGAAAAATGGAAAGCCTTGATTCTATTGAGTTTGTGAAAAGGAGTTATACATACATTTTGTGTGTGAATTGTTAATATCCGTTCGTAAGTTCTAAAAAGAAAAACTTGCATTTTAAATTTATATTTCCAAACCAAATTGTTTCTGAAGTGAACTAATTATTTAGCAGGTTTTTTTAGGTCATTTTACCACACTTTTTACACGAAAACGTTATTAACAATCGCTTTTTTTTATCCATATTAACTCTATTTTATTCAATTGTTAACTAATAGCTAAATAATTGAAATAAAAACGTTTAAATGACTTTTCAACTGTTCATAAACTCACTTCATTTGTGGACTACTTCACCTGCAAGGAAATGGCTATTTTTTTACACACAAATGAACAGCCTTAATAACAACAACATATTCTTTTAAATTTAATTTCTTAAAAAAATCTATTATAGTTTATAAAGAAAGACTTCGAAAATTCCGATTTGGTTTTTTTGAATTACTTTTATATCATCGTTAAATAATCCTAAACCAAAGTGAAGTTTCAAGAGATAAATTCTAAATTCGTCAAGTTATGAATAATTCATTTGAACGACTGCTGGATCAAATCGATTCTTTTATTCGGAAATTTTATAAAAATGAGATTGTCAAAGGTTTATTTTTCTTTGTCGGAATTCTGCTTTTCTCATTCTTACTAACCACTTCTTTAGAATATATAGGTCGTTTTGGTTCGTTTACCAGAGCGGTACTTTTCTTTAGTTTCCTAGGTGTAAATTTAATTATACTTTTCAAGTACATTTTGATTCCGTTGAGCAAATTGTATTCTTTCGGTTCAAGAATCAATCGTTATCAAGCTTCCGATATTATTGGGAGTTTTTTTCCAGAGATTTCCGACCGATTAAAAAATACCCTACAACTTCAAGATGCGATTTTGAATAATGAACGCAATATTGAATTGTTAAATGCAAGTGTGCAACAACGTTCTGTTCAATTGACTGCGATTCCTTTCACGACGGCAATTGATATTAAAGACAATCGTAAGTATTTAAAATTTATTGCGCCTTTACTTTTGGTACTTCTTGCAATTGGAATTTTTGTTCCTTCACTTTTAACTCAAGGCACTGAACGTGTTGTGAATTACGATAAAGAGTTTAAACCTGTTGCGCCATTTAGTTTCAATGTTGATAATTTGAAATTGCAAGTAGAGGAGGGAGAAGACGTTCCGATTCAATTAACACTTAAAGGAAATTTTTTACCAGAAAAAGTTTATTTGGTTTGTGAAAACGGGCGCTTTTTGATGGAACGTAAAACTAAAAATCAATTTACTTCTTTCATTCGTAAACCTAAAGGCTCCTCAAATTTCTATTTTATTGCCAATGAATACGAAAGTGATAAATTCAAAATTGTTGTAACAGGAAAATCTGTAGTTGGTAAAATGGATGCGCAATTGACGTATCCAGCTTATTTGAATAAACAAAACGAAATTATCCAAAATGCAGGTGATTTAGTTGTTCCAGAAGGTACAGATATTACTTGGAACGTAATTACGAAGAATACAAAATACATCGACTTAAAATGGGATGGTAAGATTTTGTATAAAACAGATTTAGGATTTCGTGTTTCTAAACGTTTCAATGATGCTTCACGTTTGAAATTTGTTTTAACTAATGCGTTCACAAGTAAAAAGGATAGTGTTTCACATTCTGTTTCTGTTATAAAAGATTCATATCCAACTATTTATGTAAATGAAACAACAGATAGTTTATCTGAAGGTGTTCGCTTCTTTAACGGTCAATTGGAGGATGATTACGGTTTGAAATCTTGTTATTTCGTTTACACCGTTATTAGTGAGAATGGAAAAAAAAGGGATAACAAATTGTTAGTTAGAAACCTAAGTGGAACACAAACACAATTTGATTTTGGAGTTGACTTCCGTCGCGAAAACGTAAGGTTGAAAGATAAAATTGAATATTATTTCATTGTATACGATAACGATGGCGTGAATGGTAGCAAGTACACTAAAAGTCAAACTTACACTTACGAATTGCCTTCACTTTCTGAATTGAATGAAAAACGTACAGAGGAACAAAAAAAAACAAAAGATGACATAAAAGATGTTCTTAAGAAAACAGAAGATTTTCAGAAGAAATTAGATAAGTTGAAGAAGGATGCAATGAATTCTAAGTCTTCTGATTGGAATAAAATGAATCAAGTAAATCAAATGCAAGAAGAGCAAAAAGATTTAATTGAGAAGTTGCAAGACATTAAAGAACAAATGGATCAGAGTACTCAACAAAAAGATCAATTGTCCGAAATGGATAAAGAGTTGTTGGAGAAGCAAGATATGATTGAGAAGTTGTTGGAAGAATTAATGGACGATGAACTCAAGAAATTATTAGAGGATCTCGAAAAGTTAATGGAGAAAAACGATAAGCAAGAACTCAAAGATAAAATGGAACAATTGGATCAGTCCACGGAGGATATGAAAAAACAATTGGATCGTAGTTTGGAGTTATTGAAACGTTTGCAAGTCAACGAGAAAATTGATGATATTGAAAAGGAATTGAAAGACTTGGCTAAAGAGCAGGATGAATTAAGGAAAGATATTCAAGATAAAAAGTTGAATAAAGAGGAGGGAAGTAAAAAACAAGAGGAAATCAATAAGAAGTTTGAGGACTTAAAAAAGGATTTACAAGACTTAAAAGATTTGAATAAGGATTTAGAGCGTCCAATGGGTTTAGAGGATACTAAAGAGCAAGAAAACAAGATTTCTGAGGATTTAAAAGACTCTAAGGAAAGTTTGGATGGTGGAAAAGATAAAAAAGCAGGAGAAAAGCAGAAATCAGCTTCTGATGAGATGAAAGAGATGGCAGAGCAATTAGATAAACAGCAAAAAGAATCTAATAAGCAACAGGAAGAAGAAGATATAGATGCTTTACGTGCTATTCTTGAAAGTTTAATGACGCTAAGTTTTGATCAAGAAGAGAATATGCAACGTTTTTCTCGTGTTAATTCAAATGACCCTATTTATTATAAATTAGGTCGTCGCCAGCGCAGAATTATCGATGATACAAAAATTGTAAAGGACAGTTTATTAGCTTTAGCGAAACGTCAACCAAAAATTGCTTCGTTCATTGATAAAGAATTAAACGCGATTGAGTCTAATCAGAATATGGCGATTGAGTCCATTGACGATCACAAGAAAAAGGAATTAAGTAAACACCAGCAGTTGGTTATGACTTCTTATAATAACTTGGCTTTATTGTTAAATGAGTCTTTACAAAGTATGCAATCTCAAATGCAGTCACAGCAACCGGGATCTGGATCTTGTAATAAACCTGGAAAAGGAAAACCTAAATCAGGTCAACCAATGAGTTCTGGTGATATGAAAGAAATGCTTAAAAAGCAGTTAGAGAAAATGCAAAAAGGTCCAAATCCTGGTGGTGAAAAACCTGGAGATAAGCCGGGCGATAAACCAGGTGACAAGCCTGGATCAAAACCTGGGAATGGAGGACAAAGTATGTTAGGTTTAGGTAACAAGGAAATTGCTAAGATGGCTGCTGAACAGACTGCGATTCGTCAACGTTTGGAACAAATGCGCAACGAATTAAATAAGGAAGGTCAAGGTTTGGGCAATAAGTTGAATCCATTAATCAAAGAATTAGAGGAGCAAGAGAAGAATTTGATAAATAAACAGATTAACAAAGAAACTATAAATCGTCAACGTGATATTATGACACGTTTGTTAGAAAGTGAAAAAGCTTTGTTGGAGAGAGGTTTTGAAGAAAAGCGCGAATCAAAAAGCGGAAAAGATGTTAATTATAGTAACAAAATTGTATTTGATGAGTATAACAAGGAAAAATTGAAACAAATTGAGCTATTGCGTTCAATCGATCCTAATTATAGAAAGTATTTTAAGGATAAAGCGAATCAATATTTCAATCAAAATTAGTTAATCTTGTTATAACTACTTATGAAAGAAGGATTTACAATTATTGAACATTTAAAATTACCATCTGATTATGCTGCTGTTGCAGACGTAGAGGTATTGATAGACAAAGTTTGCTCAAGTTTAGGTGTTCAGGAAGATGCTTATGGTAATGTTTTGATTGCTGTAACAGAAGCGGTGAATAATGCAATCCAACACGGTAATGAACTTAAGAGTGATTTATATGTTGATGTTGCAGTAGGAGATAAAGAATCTGAATTCTGTTTTCGTATTAAGGACGAAGGAGTAGGTTTTGATTTTTTAGGTTTACCAGATCCAACAGCTCCGGAGAATATATTAAAAGAGAATGGTCGTGGAATTTTCTTAATGCGCAATCTTGCAGATGAAGTTGAGTTTGAAGGTTCAGGAAATAGTGTAAGTATTTATTTTTCGAAATGATAGAGTTTGAATTTTTAGATATTGAAATTCCGGAATTAAAACCGGAATTTTTTGTTTCTAGTATTAAGGATTTAATTAAAACTGAAAAGAAATTGGTTGGTGATATTACAGTAGTTTTCTGTTCAGATGCTCATCTATTACAAATGAATATAGATTACTTAGAACACGATTATTATACTGATATCATAACGTTTGATTATACTAAGTTGAATATCATTTCAGGTGATTTATTTATTTCCTACGACAGAGTAGTAGATAATGCATCTACTTTTTCTGTTTCCACTTATAATGAATTATGTCGTGTTGTTTTCCACGGTGTTTTGCATTTGTGTGGATATAAAGATAAATCAGAGGAAGACGAAAAATTAATGAGAAAGAAAGAAGCTTTTTATTTAGATAAGTATGTTTCACGTGAAACACTTTCTTAAATAAGCGCTAATTTTGTTTCACGTGAAACAAATTATATGTTAAAGAATTACGATGTTATTGTTGTTGGTGCAGGTCACGCTGGTTGTGAGGCTGCAAATGCTGCTGCTAAAATGGGTAGTAGTGTTTTATTGATAACAATGAATATGAATACTATCGCCCAAATTAGTTGTAATCCAGCTATGGGTGGTGTGGCAAAAGGTCAGATTGTTAGAGAAATTGATGCGCTTGGTGGTGGTTCAGGAATTGTAAGCGATAAAAGCGCATTACAATTTAGAATGCTTAATATGTCTAAAGGTCCTGCAATGTGGTCACCAAGAACACAGAATGATAGAATGCTTTTTGCTGCTGAATGGCGATATTTATTAGAACAGAATCCGAATGTGGATTTTTGGCAAGACATGTGTACTGGTTTAATAGTAGAAGGAAACAAAGTAATAGGAGTAAAGACAAGTATAGGTTTTCCTATTTATTCTAAGTCTGTTGTTCTAACAAACGGAACATTTTTGAATGGTTTAATTCACTTAGGTGAAAAGCAATTTGGTGGAGGTAGAGCTGCTGAAAGAGCTTCAACAGGAATAACGGAAGATTTAATTGAATTAGGATTTGAAGCTGGAAGAATGAAGACTGGAACACCACCACGTGTTGACGGTCGTTCATTGGATTATTCAAAAATGGAAATTCAACCAGGTGATGAAAACCCTTCTAAATTTAGTTATGGAAATACCAAAGCACTGACAACCCAGTTACCTTGTTATATCACCTATACAAATCCTGAAACACACGATTTATTGAGAACAGGGTTTGATCGATCACCAATGTTTAACGGATCAATTAAAAGTACTGGACCAAGATATTGTCCAAGTATTGAAGATAAAATCAATCGTTTTGCAGAGCGCGATCGTCATCAGATTTTCGTTGAACCTGAAGGATGGAATACTGTTGAAATCTATGTAAATGGTTTCAGTACTTCTCTACCTGAAGATGTTCAATTAACAGCGATGCGAAAAATTCCTGGTTTTGAAAATGCTAAAATGTTTCGTCCAGGTTATGCAATTGAATACGATTATTTTCCACCAACTCAATTGAAACGTACATTGGAAACAAAGTTGATTGAGAATTTATATTTCGCTGGACAGATTAATGGAACTACAGGATACGAAGAAGCAGGTTGCCAAGGTTTGATGGCTGGAATAAATGCCCATTTAAAAAACAATGAAAAAGATGCTTTTATTCTGAATAGAAATGAAGCATATATTGGAGTGTTAATCGACGATTTGATAACGAAAGGAACGAAAGAACCGTATCGAATGTTTACGAGTAGGGCAGAGTACCGTATTCTTTTACGTCAGGATAATGCAGATATTAGATTGACTCCATTAGCGCATAAGATTGGTATTGCAAGTGATGAAGAATTAGAACGAGTAAATAGAAAGATTCAAGGAACAAATGAGTTGAAAAAACAGTTTCGACAAATTGGAATTACACCGGATCAAATAAATGGTGTACTTCAAGAAAAGGATTCAGCCTTGATTACACAGCAAATAAAATTAACAAGCATCATTACGCGTCCTCATATTTCACTTGATGATATTTTGAATGTTTCACGTGAAGCAAAAGAAGCCGCAGATAAAATGCACGAAATCCATCCAGAGATTGTTTCACAAACAGAGATACAATTAAAATACGATGGCTACATTGAACGTGAAGAAGAGCAGGCAGCAAAATTGACGCGATTAGAAGAAGTGAAAATTCCAAACGATGTTGATTTTAAACAACTGAAAAGTTTGAGCTCAGAAGCTGTAGAAAAATTGACAAAAATTCAACCAGCGACAATTGGACAAGCTTCTCGTATTTCTGGTGTCACACCAAGTGATATTTCGATACTTTTAATCTATCTTGGAAGGTGAAAATCCATTTTAAAGCGTTTTGAAAGTGTTTTATGTTTGTTAATAATAAATCATAAAGGTTTTATCTAGAAATACGCTTAAAACCAAACTATGAAAGTCGGTTTTTAAAGGTTTTATAAATAAAAATTATATTTTAAGTTTTTATATAGAAAACACCAATGTTTAAAAATTGAATTCAGACAGAAAAGAAATTATCAAGATTATTTTAAAAGATCTCCAATTTCTTTATCTCCCCAATGAAACGCAACTTCCGAAGCAGTAATTTCTTGATTTGGACCAATGCCACGATTTTGAGTACTTTTTATTGTTTTGTCTGCACCTTTTTCAAAAAGCAACTCTGCCATTCGAACGTGCCCACCCATATCTGCTAAATAATGCAATGGAGTCCAACCAAAAACATCAGGTTGATTGATATCGAAATCGTTATCCAATTGAAAATACATTTCCAAACCGTCCATTCTACCACTTGAAGCAATTCGATGAATGCAAGCAGAATCTAAAGTTCCATCTTCCGTCAATTTTGGAGTGAATTTAGCTCCAGCATCAAATAGCGCTTTGATGATTTTTGCATCTCCCCCTTCACACGCCCACCACATTGGTGATTGTAAGTGGTTGTTTAATCCATTTACTTCAATACCTGCTTTTAACAAAAGTAAAACCGTTTCATACGCTTTCAAATAAGGAAGATGCTGCTGTGGTCCCCAACTTTGAGAAGCGCAATAATGTTGGTCTTTTATAGAAAGAATTTTACCTAATTGATACGGATCATTCGCATTTGGGTAACCATCAAAGTAACGGAATGCGCCTTTATCCAAAGTATATTTTACATTTCGACCTGAGTTTGTTCCTTCGGTTTTCCAGTCACTCATTTTCGATTGCTTCAACCTCCAAAGTGCTTTAAACAAAGCGTTTTCTTGGAAATTATCTTTCGCGTTTAAATTCGCTCCAGCATTCAATAATATTTTCACACATTTGAGTTCCCCTTGTAATGCTGCAGCATGTAAAGGAGTTGCATTATTCTCGTCAAGTGATTGGATGTCAGCTCCCAAGCTTAAGAGTTGATTTACCACTTTATCAAATCCAGAACCAGCGGCAACATGTAGTGCTGTACCCCCTTGACCTGTTTTAACCTCAATTGTTGCACCTGCTTCAACTAACACCTTACAAATCGCCGCATGCCCTTTTGATGCCGCTAAATGCAAGGGATAGAAACTTTGATTATCAGCTACATTTGGATCCGCACCGGCTTTTAAAAGCGTTTCAACAACCGATTTAAAACCATTGAAAGCGGCTACATGTATCGCACCAGAATTCGGTCCCATCGCATTTGGACTAGCGCCTTCTTTCAGTAAAGTTTTTACTTTGTCCAACTCCCCAGCTTCTGAGGCAAGTACGATTTCGCGGGTTAGGTCTTTTTGCATTAATTAGTTTTTTTATGTTTGAATAAATTGAGAATTT
>RFNX01000311.1 GCA_009926905.1 Flavobacteriales bacterium | reverse complement strand
ACGTTCATTAGAGGAAGATAGAATTGGTGGAACTGAATTGCACTTCAAGAATTATAGAAAGGGTGCTACTTTTTTAGTGTTTTTTGCAGTATTTAGTTCAACTTCTTCATGGGATTGGTTAATGTCGATTGACGTTCATTGGTTCTCAACTTTATTTGGATGGTACACATTTGCAGGAATGTGGTGTTCAACAATGGTAGTAATTGTTTTGACAACTTTGTATTTGAAGAAATTAGGATATCTGAAAAAGGTGAATGACTCTCACATACACGATTTAGGGAAATGGACTTTCGCAACGTCATTTTTATGGTCTTATCTTTGGTTTTCTCAATTCATGTTGATTTGGTATGCAAATATTCCAGAGGAGGTAACTTATTACCAAATGCGTATAGAAAATTTTAAATTTTTGTATTTTGCAATGTTTGTTATAAACTTTGCTTTCCCAATGTTGTTATTAATGTCAAGAGATGCAAAACGTCATGCAGGAATATTAACTTTAGTAGGATTGATAATTTTAACAGGTCATTGGTTGGATGTATACATAATGGTATCTGCAGGCTCATTAGGCTCCAATGCCCATCTTGGTGTACTTGAAGTTGGAATGGCTCTTTTAGTTGCTGGTTTGTTTATATACGTTGTATTAAATAATCTTACAAAAGCTCCATTGACACCTGTAAACCATCCATTTTTGGATGAAAGTGTGCATCACGAAATTTAATAACTATTTATTATAAAATAAAATGGAAAATAAATTGATCATATTAATAGTAATTATTTTAGGGGCAATAGCTATTGCTCAGTTAGTTAGAGTATATGAACTTTCAACAAAACTTAGAAAGTCAGCAGAATACGAGGTTAATAGTCGAGATAACAATTTGAATGCTAGATTAATGTTTCTTTTCATGTTGTTGTTTTTTGGTAGTGTTATTTATTTGTTTGTAAACTACGGATGGACTGGAAGAGGAGAAGCGGCATCAATCGGAGGTATAGAGACAGATTGGTTGTTAAAATTAAACTTAGCAATAGTAACAGCTGTTTTCTTTTTTACAAATTTCTTATTGTTTTATTTTACATATAAATATGTTAAAAAGCCTGGAGTAGCTGCTTTTTATTATCCTCACAATAATAAGTTAGAGATGATTTGGACTGTTGTTCCAGCTGTTGTTTTAGCTGTAATTATCGTTTTAGGATTGAAAACATGGAATAACTTAACTGGTCCATCAGAATCTGATGCAATTAAAGTTGAATTATTTTCAAAACAATTTGATTGGACAGCTCGCTATGCAGGTAAAGATAATGTTTTAGGAAAGTTTGATTACAAGCTTACAACAGATAATAACGAATTAGGGTTAGTTACAACAAATACAATAGATTCTTCAATTCGGATAATGTTGGAAAGTTCCACAGGTATTCGTTCAATTCAAAAGTTATTAAATAACAGAGATACAGTTTTAAGTGACTCAACAATAAATGTATTAAAAACTGACCTGTCTCGGAAAGAAAGACTTGTCAGATTGTTAAGTCAAATGAAACAAAATCATAATAAAAAGTTAGACGCTACTGCTTGGGATGATATTATTCAAAAAGATACGCTTTATTTATGCAAGGATAAAGAATATGAGTTTAACTTCAGAGCTAAGGATGTTATTCACTCTGCTTACTTTTTACACTTCAGAGCTCAAATAAATACTGTTCCTGGTATGACTACAAGAATGAAGTTTACACCTATTTATACAACCGAAGAAATTCGTAAAAGAAGGAATGATCCTAACTTTCAATATGTTTTGATGTGTAACAAAATTTGTGGTGGAGCTCATTATAAAATGAAAATGATCGTGGTAGTTAAAGATAAAGCTTCTTACAAGAAATGGATGACATTGCGTCAGAAAGAAACTTTTAAGGACAAGTATTTTCCTGCACCAGTTGCACCAGTAATACCTGTTGCCCAAGTTGTTACTAACACACCAATGAACTAATAGTTATTAATAAAATAAATTTATAAAATGGCTTCAATAGCACACGAAGAACACAGACACGCACATGGACATCACGATGTTCATCATCATGAGGAAAACTTTGTATCGAAGTATATTTTTAGTCAAGACCATAAAATGATTGGAAAGCAGTTTTTAATGACTGCAGTCTTTATGGGAATTGTCGCAATGATGCTTTCTATTCTTTTTAGAATTCAATTGGCTTGGCCAGGAGAAAGTTCAGATTTTCTTTCATTCTTTTTGGGAGAAAAGTGGGCTCCAAATGGCGTTTTAAAAGAAGACATGTACTTAGGATTAGTAACAATTCACGGTACAATAATGGTATTTTTTCTTTTAACTGGAGGACTTTCGGGAACATTCTCAAACATGCTAATTCCTTTACAACTGGGTGCTAGGGATATGGCGTCAGGTTTTTTGAACATGCTGTCATATTGGTTCTTTTTCATCTCTTCATTATTAATGTTAGTTTCGCTTTTTGTTGAATCTGGCCCTGCTATGGCTGGTTGGACGATTTATCCTCCTTTATCTGCATTGCCACAGGCTGTTTCAGGATCAGGTACAGGAATGACATTATGGTTGTTTTCAATGGCTATTTTTATCGCTTCTTCATTAATAGGAAGTTTAAATTATATAGTAACTGTTTTAAATTTACGTACAAAAGGTATGACAATGACTCGTATGCCTTTGACGATTTGGGCTTTCTTTGTTACTGCAATTTTAGGTGTTTTATCCTTTCCAGTGTTATTGTCAGCAGCTTTGTTGCTCATAATGGATAGACTTGCTGGAACTAGTTTTTACTTATCTGACATTATTGTTGGCGGTGAAATGTTAGCAAATCATGGAGGTTCACCGATTTTGTATCAGCATTTATTTTGGTTTTTAGGTCACCCTGAAGTTTATATTGTATTATTACCTGCACTAGGTTTGTCTTCAGAAATAATTGCCACTAATTCAAGAAAACCAATCTTTGGCTACAAAGCGATGATTGGTTCAATTCTAGCTATTGGTTTCCTTTCGTTTATTGTATGGGGACATCACATGTTTGTTACGGGTATGAATCCATTTTTAGGTTCAGTTTTCGTATTTACTACTTTATTAATTGCTATCCCATCTGCTGTAAAAGTATTTAATTACTTAACTACACTTTGGAAAGGTTCACTTGTCTTAACTCCAGCAATGTTATTCGCTATAGGTTTGGTTTCAACCTTTATTACTGGTGGAGTTACAGGTATTATTCTAGCAGATTCAGCTTTAGACATTGCAATTCATGATACTTATTTCGTTGTAGCACATTTTCATATTGTAATGGGTATGTCAGCAGTATTCGGAATGTTTGGCGGTGTTTACCATTGGTTCCCTAAAATGTTCGGTAGAATGATGAATCTACGTTTAGGATATGCTCATTTTTGGATTACTATTGTTGGTGCTTATGGTGTTTTCTTCCCAATGCACTTTGTTGGAATTGCTGGTGCACCACGTCGCTATTATGATTATTCAGTATATGGAGAATTTGACAAAGGTTCTTTTGATATGATTATGGATTTAAATGTAGTTATAACAATATTTGCAATAGTTGCTGCATTTGGTCAAATATTGTTCCTATTCAACTTTTTTTATAGTATTTTCAGAGGACCAAAAGCTCCACAAAATCCTTGGGATTCAAATACTCTTGAATGGACAACACCAGTTGAACACGTGCATGGTAACTGGCCAGGTGAATTACCAATAGTTCACAGATGGCCTTATGATTATTCTAAACCAGGTTCTGATGTTGATTTTATTCCTCAAACTGTTCCTTTGGCTGAGGGAGAAGAAGAACATTAATAGTAGCTTATTAAATAGAAAAAGCCTTGATTTTTAATCAGGGCTTTTTTATGTTCAAAATTTTATTAAATATGAACTTCTTATTTGAATTCTTTTTCAATCTCAGTCAATTCAAAAAAGAAATCTTCACCAAAAGCACGAATCAAAGGTTCTTTTAGAAATTTATAAACTGGAATATTTAATTGTTCGCCACAAGAACAAGCAGGCTTACAAATATCCCAGGATTCAAAATTGATGGCTGAATAGTCATTGAATTTCTTAATGCGAATTGGATATAAATGACACGATAATGGTTTATTAAAGTCGATGTCACCTTTTTTAAACGCATGTTCTATTGAACATTTTGCACTGTTGTTTTCATCAAAAAAAACAAATGCACATTCTTTATTATTTATCAAAGTTGTTACAGCATCTCCATCTGCGTCTTTGTAGTGAATGCCATTAGTTTCTACTGTTTGAATTCCTTCTGGACGCATGTATTTTTTTATCGTTTCCAAGTTCGTTTGAATATTCTCTATTTCATCAATTTCTAATGGAGCGCCACCATCACCTTCAATGCAACAAGCACCTTTGCAGGCTTTCAAGTCGCAAACGAATTTTCTACTAAATATCTCTGTGGAAACAATCTTATTCTCTAGTTCAAATAACATGTTGCAAAAATATAGCTATTTAAGTTCTAATAATATTTTTAGTTTTGAAATAAATTTCTATCTTTGCAAAAGATTTATGGAACTAAAATGAGAGGGGACGAAAGTCCCCTCTTTTGTTGAGTATGATTAATAGAAAAGAAATTGAAGGTTTAGTTGAAGAGCGCATACAAGAATTGAATAATGGTTTGTATGTTGTTGAAATGACTATTTCTTCTTCAAACGTGATTCGAATTGAATTAGATAAGCTACAAGGTGGTGTGACTGTAACAGATTGTATGTCTGTCTCTCGAAACGTTGAACATAACCTTGATCGCGAAAAAGCAGATTTTGAATTACATGTTTCCTCTGCAGGTTTGGACAAACCTCTTCGTCATATTAATCAATACGTTAAAAATATTGGGAGAGAATTGGAAGTTTTTAGAAAAGACGGAACCAAAGTTGAAGGTGAAATTGTTAAAGTGTCGGATGATAGAATTGTTTTATCGTCTTCAGAAATGCAAATAGTTGAGAATAAAAAGAAAAAAGAGCGAGTAGAAGTAATAAATGAAATTCTATTAGCAGATATTAAAGAAGCAAAAATTGTGATATCTTTTAAATAATAACTTATGAATAGTGCTGAATTAGTAGACTCGTTTTCGGAGTTTAAAGAATTGAAAAACATTGATAAGCAAACAATGCAACATGTGCTTGAAGATGTTTTTCGTGCCATGTTAAAAAAGAAATTCAACACCGACGAGCACATTGATATTATTGTTAACATTGATAAAGGTGACGTTCAAATTTTCTTAAATAAAGAGATAGTTGATAACGGCGAGGTTGAAGATCCGAATACAGAGATTGCATATTCAGATGCAATTAAAATTGAGCCTGATTTTGAAATTGGTGAAGAAGTTACGGAAGAATTTAAATTTGCTGATTTTGGAAGGAGAAATATTCTTTCGTTACGTCAAAACTTGATTTCAAGAATTCTTGAGTTAGAAAAAGATCATTTATACAAAAAATATAAAGAGAGAATTGGCGAAATTGTTACAGGCGAAGTTTACCAAGTATGGAAAAAAGAAATACTTGTTATGGACGACGATAATAACGAATTAATTCTTCCTAAATCTGAACAAATTCCTTCAGATTTCTTCAAAAAAGGTGAATCTGTTCGTGCAGTTGTTGCAAAAGTAGATATGAGAAATAGCACACCAGTTATTATCTTATCTCGAACTGCTCCTGAATTCTTAGAAAGATTATTTGAATTAGAAGTTCCTGAAGTTTTTGATGGTTTGATTACAATTAAGAAAATCGTTCGTGAACCTGGAGAAAGAGCAAAGGTTGCTGTGGAATCATACGATGATAGAATAGATCCAGTAGGAGCTTGCGTAGGTATGAAAGGTTCTCGTATTCATGGAATTGTTCGCGAGTTGAGAAACGAAAACATTGACGTTATTAATTACACAACAAACAATCAGTTATTAATTCAAAGAGCACTTTCGCCTGCTAAAGTTTCTTCAATGGAAATTTTAGAAGAAGAAAAACGCGTAAAAGTATTTTTACGACCAGACCAAGTTTCTTTAGCAATTGGTAAAGGAGGAAATAACATTAAGTTAGCTGGTAAACTTTGTGGATACGAAATTGACGTTTATAGAGACGGAGAAGTTGATGTTGAAGATGTTGATTTAGAAGAATTTGCTGATGAGATCGATAGCTGGATTATCGACGAATTAAAAGCAATTGGTTGCGATACAGCGAAATCTGTTTTGGAAATCGGTGTTAACGATTTAGTACAACGTACTGATTTAGAAAAAGAAACAATAGAAGAAGTATTCCGTATTTTGAAGGCAGAATTTGAATAACTTTGAAAAATTAAGGAGAAATAAAAAAAATGGCAGGAAAACCAATAAGATTAGGAAAGGCAGCAAGCGAGTTAAATGTTGGGTTACCAACCTTGGTGGACTTCCTTGATAAAAAAGGAGTGAAGATTGATTCGAATCCAAATACACGTTTGGAGCCGGAACACTATGACTTGTTGTGTCAAGAATTTGCCGCTGATCAAAACCTTAAAGAACAATCAAAAGGAACAAATACTCGAAGAGAAAAAAGAGAGTCTGTTTCAATAAAAGACAAACCAACCGAGGAGAAAGTTGCAACCTTGGATGAAGAGGATGAAGAAACGGATATCAATTTTGAGGAGATTAAAAGACAAATACTTTCTGAAACGAAAACACCTGTTGTTGAGAAACAACCAGAAGTTGTTGAGGAACCAATTGTAGAAGTTAAACCAATTACTCCAGAAGTTATTCCTGTAGAAGTTCCAGAAGTAAAAGTAGAGAAGAAAGACCAAGAAAGACAAGTTCAAATTGTTGGTAAAATTGACTTAGACGCATTAAATCAAAGAACACGTCCCGAAAAGAAAAAGTATGAGGAACCTGTAAAGGTTGAAACATCTAAAGCGAAAAAACAAGAACCATCTGCGAAAACTGAAGTTCCTAAAGAAATAGTTAAAAAGGAAGAACAAGAAGTTCATGAGCCACAAGTAATTGAGACAATTCGCTTTGAAAGACAAGTGTTAACGGGACCAACAGTTTTGGGCAAAATCGAACTTCCAGTAGAACGTCCAAAAACTTCAAATTCTTCAAACGAAAGCGCAAACTCAAAACGGAAGCGTAAACGCATTAAGAAAGTTGAAACTCCTGCAGCTACTGATGTAGCAAAACAAGCAACAACAGGTGGGAATCAGAATACTGGAAACAATAAATTCAGTAAAGGTCCAGCTAAAGTTGAAAAAAAAGAAGTTTCTGTTCGCGATATTCAAAAAGAGATTAAAGATACATTAGCTCGTCTTTCTAACCAAGGAGGAAAATCAAAATCCTCTAAAAATAGAAAAATCAAGCGCGAATCTTTTGCTCAACGTCGTCAAGAAGAAATGGAAGCGGCTGAATTGGAAGAAAAAATCTTGAAATTAACAGAGTTCGTAACGGTTTCTGAGTTAGCTTCAATGATGAGTGTTCAGCCAACACAAGTAATTTCAGTGTGTATGTCACTTGGAATTTTCGCTTCGATTAACCAACGATTGGATGCTGAAACAATTCACATTGTGGCAGACGAATTTGGTTTTGAAACGGAATTCGTAAGTGCCGAAGTTCAAGAAGCAATTCAAACAGTTGAAGACAAAGAAGAAGACTTAATATCACGTCCACCAATTATTACCGTTATGGGTCACGTCGATCATGGTAAAACTTCATTGTTAGATAAAATTAGAAATGCAAACGTTACTGAAGGTGAAGCTGGAGGAATTACACAACATATTGGTGCGTATTCAGTTACATTGAAAGACGATAGAAAGATGACGTTCTTGGATACACCAGGACACGAAGCCTTTACAGCGATGCGTGCTCGTGGAGCTCAAGTAACCGATGTTGCAATCATCATTGTTGCAGCTGATGATGATGTGATGCCTCAAACAAAAGAAGCAATTTCACACGCTCAAGCAGCAAATGTTCCAATGATTTTCGCAATCAATAAAATTGATAAACCAGGTGCAAATCCTGATAAAATCCGCGAACAACTTTCAGCTATGAATATCTTAGTGGAAGATTGGGGTGGTAAATACCAAGTTCAAGAAATTTCTGCAAAGAAAAACGTAAACGTTGACTTGTTATTAGACAAAGTATTATTGGAAGCTGAAATGTTAAACTTGAAAGCTAATCCAAATAAAAACGCAGTTGGTACTGTTATCGAATCGTCTCTAGATAAAGGAAAAGGTTTCGTAACGAATATGCTTATTGAAGCTGGGACAATGCGAATCGGGGATGTTATTCTTGTTGGACGTCATTATGGTCGTGTAAGAGCGATGCATGACGAACACGGAAAAGCATTAGCTGAGGCTGGTCCATCGCAACCAGTTTCTGTTTTAGGTATCGGTGGTGCACCAAGTGCGGGTGATAAATTCAACGTTATGGACGATGAAAAAGAAGCTAAAACTATCGCACAGAAACGTGAACAATTGTACCGTGAACAAGGTCTTAGAACTACTAAACATATTACTCTAGATGAAATCGGTCGTCGTTTGGCAATTGGAGATTTCAAAGAATTGAATGTAATCGTTAAAGGTGACGTGGATGGTTCAATCGAAGCATTATCTGATGCATTGTTGAACTTATCAACGGAAGAAATCCAAGTGAATGTTATTCATAAAGGAGTTGGTGCAATTACAGAGGCGGATGTAAACTTAGCTTCGGCGTCGGATGCAGTAATCATTGGTTTCCAAGTTCGTCCATCTTTAAGTGCACGTAAGTTAGCTGAAAATGAGCAAATTGATATTCGTTTGTATTCTGTAATCTACAAAGCAATCGAAGAGTTGAAAGCGGCAATGGAAGGAATGTTATCTCCAGATATCGAAGAGAAAATCGTTGGTTCTGCTGAAATTCGTGAAACATTCGACATTACGAAAGTGGGTACAATTGCAGGATGTTATGTGACTGAAGGAAGTATCAAACGTTCTTCGAAAATACGCGTTATCCGCGACGGTATCGTTATTCACACAGGAATTTTAGGTTCATTGAAACGATTCAAAGACGATGTTCGTGAGGTTAAAAACAATTACGAATGTGGTTTAAATATCGACAAATTCAATGACATCAAAATTGGTGACGTAGTTGAAGCATTTGAAGAAGTGGAAGTTGCAAGAAAATTGTAATCTAAACAGATTTATAAAACATAAATTGATTTTAAAGGACATCTTCGGGTGTCCTTTTTCATTTGGTAACATTTCAATCGCACTTAAAAATGTTAATTTCAGTAGATTTTAGATGCTAAACTTCCCCAATGATAAAAGGATTTAAGTTAATTGTAGTACTTTTGTTCGAACTATAGTTTAAAAAATCTCTTATGGGTAAGTTAGGTGTTACGGAAATCGTATTGATATTAGTTATCGTTTTATTGTTTTTTGGAGGTAAAAAAATTCCTGAATTAATGAAAGGCCTTGGAAAAGGTGTGAAAGAATTCAAAGACGCTTCTAAAGGCGAAGAAGGAAGTACTTCAACAGAAATCAAGGCTTCAGACGACAAATAATTTTATGTATCGTACGATTAAAGAAATTAAGGAGGCCCTGCTATCCGGTGCAACTGCATTATCAATTACGCAATATTACATAGCAAAAATTGGTGAAAACACTCATTTAAATGCTTTTTTGGAAGTGTTTGAAGAAAGCGCAATTGCACAAGCTATAATCGTAGATGAAAAAATTAAAAAAGGAACAGCTGGTAAATTAGCAGGTGTTGTTATCGGAATCAAAGACAATATCTGTTATAAAAACCATAAAGTTTCTGCTTCTTCAAAAATATTAGAAGGGTTTGAATCCCTTTATACAGCAACTGCTTTACAACGTTTAATCGACCAAGATGCAATCATCATCGGAAGACTCAATTGTGATGAATTCGCAATGGGTAGTTCCAATGAAAATTCTGCGTTCGGAAGCGTTGAAAACAATTGGAAAGCAAACCACGTTCCTGGAGGTTCTTCGGGTGGTTCAGCGGTAGCAGTTTCTGCCAATTTGTGCACCGTTGCTTTAGGAAGTGATACAGGTGGATCAGTACGTCAACCAGCTTCTTGGACAGGAACTTATGGATTAAAACCAACTTATGGACGCATTAGTCGTTACGGTTTAATTGCTTACGCATCCTCTTTTGATCAAATAGGATGTTTTACAAATTGCTTAGAAGACGCAACTTTATTGCTTGAAATTATGGGCGGTAAAGACGAAATGGATGCTACTTCATCCTCAAAAGAACTGGAACGTTTTTCTATTCAACCAGCCTCTAAAGGAAAAGTAGGTATTCTTAAAGAATGCATGGCTCACGCAGGTTTAGATGCTGAAGTGAAAGCGTCCTTAGATGCAACTATTGAAAAATTGAAAGCACAAGGACATGAAATCGTTGAATTGAGTTTTCCATATTTAGATTATTTAGTGCCAGCTTATTACGTTCTTACAACTGCTGAAGCTTCTTCGAATTTATCGCGTTTCGATGGTGTACATTATGGACATAGAAGCACAGAAGCAGTAGGAGTGGAGCAAACCTATATCAAATCAAGAACGGAAGGTTTTGGACCTGAAGTAAAACGTAGAATTATGACTGGAACTTTTGTTCTTTCTCATGGTTATTACGATGC
>RFNX01000450.1 GCA_009926905.1 Flavobacteriales bacterium | reverse complement strand
GGAACGTTTGTTTACACTTAGTAAGTGTCAGTTATACGAGTGCACCTGCTTGTCCAAATGCCGTTTCAGGAAGTGCAACAATCACAGTAACGCAAGCACCAACAGCAACAATTAGTGGACCAACATCCGTTTGCCAAAATGCGACTGCCCCAGTTATTACATTTACCAATCCGCGACCAATTGACGAAATTGTTACTTATACGTTAAATGGAAACTCAGCCACAATTACAGTAGCCGCCAATTCAACAAATACAGTTAGTGTTCCAACGGGAACTGCCACAACTTACACCTATTCACTCGTAAGTGTGGTATATACTGGTTCAAGTTCTTGTTCAGCAACTTTAAGTGGTTCAGCTGTTATTACCGTCAACCCAGCACCAACAGCAACCATAACTGGAACAACAACGGTGTGTCAAGGTTCGCCTCAACCAACAGTAACCTTAACAAACTCAAATTCATCTGCAGCCACTTTAACTTACAATACAGGCGGCGCCAATTCAACAATTACATTGGCAGGTTTTGCAACACAAACGTTCAATATGCCAACAACAAGTCCAACTTCTGTTACCTACAATTTAGTTGGTGTTGCATTTTCAGGTGGGACAGGTTGCTCGGCTGTTTTAAGTAGTAGTGCAACTGTAACTGTAACCGCTGGTCCAAGCGCTACAATTAGTGGAACAACAACTGTTTGTCAAGGTGGGACAGCGCCAACAATTACCTTTACCAATCCGACTTCTGCGCCGATAACCGTTACTTATAACATCAATTCAGGAACAACAGATTTTACGATTAACATTAATGGAAACACAAGCAACACCGTAACAGTTCCAACAACCACTTCAGGAACATACATTTATAATTTAGAAAGTGTAGTTTTCCAAACTGGTTCGCCTTGTTTGGCAATCATAACAGGAAGTGCGACTGTAACGGTTAGTCCCACGAATACTGTTTCCGCTCCTTCATCCAATCCAACGGTTTGTTTGAATACAGCAATTACACCTATCACCTTGACCACAACTGGAGCAACAGGAATTGGAGCCGCAACAGGTTTACCAACGGGAGTTTCTGCAAGTTTTTCAGGAAATACCATCACGCTGTCAGGAACGCCAACTGCTTCTGGAACCTTCAATTATTCCATTCCATTAACGGGTGGTTGTGGAATAGTAAATGCAACTGGAACCATCACCGTTCGTCCTGCTCCAACTGCAACCATTTCTGGTACTGCAACTGTTTGTCAAAATGAATCTGCTCCTTCAATAACATTTACAAATCCAGGATTATCAGATGTAATTGTGAGTTACAATATTAACGGTGGTGCAACACAAACTATCGCTGTTACAGCTGGATCAACAGCAACCGTAACTGTGCCTACAACTGCGAACGGAACATTTATTTATAATTTGGTGAGCGCGGTTTTTACTAATTCCCCGACATGTTCAACAACATTAACTGGAAGCGCAACCATTACAGTATCGCAAGCACCAACAGCAACTATAAGTGGACCAACAGCTGTTTGTCAAAATGCAACTTCACCGGTTATTACCTTTACAAATCCTCGACCAATAGATGAAATTGTTACTTATACTTTGAATGGAGTTTCTGCTACCATTACTGTCGCAGCCAATTCCACAAATACAGTTACGGTTCCAACAGGAACTGCCACAACATATACTTATGCTTTAGTAAGTGTTGTGTATAGCGGTTCAGGCTCTTGTAGTGCAACCTTAAGTGGAACTGCAGTTATAACTGTGAATCCTGCACCAACGGCAACTGTTTCTGGAACAACAACTGTTTGCCAAGGCGATGCACAACCAACGATTATATTTACAAATACACAAACCTCAGCTGTTGTAATTACTTACAACACAGGTGGTGCAAATTCATCCTTCTCTCTTCCAGGTCTTGGAACGCAAGGATTCAACGTGCCAACCACAACTCCAACAACGGTTACATACAATTTAGTCGGTGTTGCTTTTTCTGGAGGAACGGGTTGTTCTGCAGTTTTAAATAGTAGCGCAACTGTAACTGTTTCATCAGGACCAACTGCTACAATTAGTGGTTCAACAACCGTTTGTCAAGGAGCAACAGCTCCAACATTAACATTTACCAATCCAACTTCCGCACCAATAACTGTCACCTATAACATCAATTTTGGATCAACGGATTTTACAATAAACATTGCTGCTAATTCAACAAATACCGTAACGGTTCCAACTTCATCTTCTGGTACTTTCATTTATAATTTAGAAACCGTTATTTTCCAAAGTGGATCGCCTTGTTTAGCAACAGTTTCAGGAAATGCCACAGTAACGATAAGTCCTAATAATACTGTTTCACTTGCTTCTTCTAATCCAACAGTTTGTATTGGAACGGCTATTACACCTGTAACCTTTACAACTACTGGTGCAGCTGGAATTGGGACTCCAACTGGATTGCCATCTGGAGTGAGTGCAGCCTTGTCTGGAAATACAATTACCGTTTCTGGAACACCCACACAATCCGGTACTTTTAATTATTCGATTCCTTTGTCTGGAGGTTGTAGTACAGTGAATGCCACTGGAACCATAACCGTAAACGCTGTTCCAACGGTAACATTGAGCGGAACTACAGCAGTTTGTCAAGATGATAACCCACCTGTTGTCACTTTTACAAATCCGCAAAACCAAGCGATTACAGTAACTTACAGCATCACGGGAGGTCCGAATGCGAATGTGAATATTGCAGCAAATTCAAGTGAGGTAGTTGCGCTTCCTTCCACAAGTGCAATTGGGACATTTACCTTCGGTGTGGTGAGCGTATCTTATCAATCAGGCGCAGCTTGTACCAATAATAGTGTTTCTTCAACGGCAGTATTTACCGTAAATCCTGCGCCATCCGCAACTATTTCAGGGACTTCAACAGTTTGTCAAAATTCAAGTTACAACTTAACGATGAACAACCCAACAACGTCGAATGTTACAGTAACTTATAACATCAACGGTGGTTCGAATCAAACGGCAACATTAACACCTGGCAACAATTCCATTCATGTTACGACTTCTGCTACTGGAACTTTTAGTTATAATTTAGTAAGTGTGCAATACACAAGTGGATCGCCTTGTCCACGCACAATTTCAGGTAACGCCATTGTTACCGTTAATCCTTCTCCGACAGTTACAGTTACTGGAACACAAACCGTTTGTCAAGGTAATGTTGCAAATAATGTAGTGATTTCAAATCCACAATCTTCTACTGTTACCGTTGTTTATAGTGTTACAGGTGTTGCAGGAACCACCACCACAACAATTAGTGGAAATAACCAAGCTACCATTTCAAATATTTCAACTGCAAGCGCCGGAACAATCACCTATACCATTGTCAGTGTTGCTTATACAACAGGTGCAGGATGTATCAATACCAATGTTGGGCAAAGCGCTGTTATTACAGTTAACCCTTTACCTACCGTAACTTCTTTGGCTGGAAATGCGTGTAGTGGAGCAGCTGTGAATTATCCTTTGGTTTCAAGTCCTAGTGGTGGAACTTTCACGTGGTATGCGCAAACAAATGCTAAT
>RFNX01000296.1 GCA_009926905.1 Flavobacteriales bacterium | reverse complement strand
GGAATGCTCTCTGACAGAAAAAGTCTTGGGTTTCTCGAAAAAATCACCAAGGAAGACGTTGGTGGCCCGCGTACAATGATTTTGGGTGAATTTAAAAACGTTGGTGCTGAAGCACGCTATTTGCAGCGTTACCAAATCAATTCGAAATTAAAAGGTGCTTTTTTAGTAGGTGCGCGCTATTATCGAGGTTATACAACAGCAGAACAAGGCAACGCTTCTAGTGATTCCACTGCAGATTTTACCTTTACTAATCCAACAGACTTAGAAAATTCATCGTATCAATTCCCATCAGAAAACATCGCTGGATTTATGGAGAACATTCTCTTTTTAAATGACGATTGGCGTTTCAATTTCGGAATGCGATATGAATACATCACTAGTTCTTCGGAAGGGTTTTATAAGCAATACGTGATTCATCCTGTCAATTTTGATACGATAGCTGTTTATCGTAATGAAAGTGAGCGTTTTGTGAAAAGAAGTTTGCCGCTTTTTGGTTTCGGACTTTCTAGAAAAACGATTAAAAACGGAACGATTTACGCCAATGCTACCCAAAATTACAGAGCTATTAATTTCACTGACATTCGCGTTACGAACCCCAATTTTATTGTCGATACGCTAATGAAAGACGAATATGGAGTTACTGTTGAATTGGGGACACGTGGTTTGATTTCTAATTTTTTCATCTACGACGTGGCTTTATATTATTTGTATTACGGCGATAAAATCGGATTAGCACCAAAGTTGGGAACTATTTACAAAGAGCGTACGAATATAGGTGACGCGCGCAATATGGGAATTGAAATTTTTGCTGAAATTGATTTCCTTAAAATGCGCGATGAAAAAGCAAAAAATGGTCTTTCTTGGTTTGTAAATGCCGCTTACACGAACGCTGTTTATATTCGATCGAGAGAAACTTCTTACGTAGGAAAACAAGTAGAATATGTAAGTCCAATCATTGTGAAATCAGGACTAAAGTTTAAAACAGCTAAACTTACGATGCAAATTCAAGGTTCCTTTAATAGTGCACAATTTACAGACGCTACCAATTCGGTTGAACCTTCGGGCGATGCTGTTATAGGTCAAATTCCAGCTTATTTTGTTGGCGATTTTTCAGGCAGATATGATGTGAGCGAACTATTCAAAATCGAGCTTGGAGTGAATAATTTTACCAATTCAAAATACTACACACGTCGAGCTGTTTCTTATCCAGGTCCAGGAATTCTACCTTCTGATGGTATCAATGCCTACATTACTTTGCAATTTCAGTTGAAGGCTAGAAAACGATAAATCAAGCACTGAAGTAACAAAATCGATTCTTCATTGCGCCTTATCCGCCTACGTTTCCAAGTTTGTTTTGTCGATATCTACGCCATTCACTAAAGCAAACGAGCTTCTTTCTGTCGCTGTTTCCTTTTGATGGCTGTGCACTAACATTCACAAAGCTTTCCAACTTCGTCGGGGCGTGGGGTTCTTGTTTAAGAGTTCGATCTCACTCCACCACCAAAATATAATTGTTCTTCTTGCCTTTTCCTAAAAGCACATATTTGTCATTGATTAAGTGCTCAGCAGTAATAACAAAACTTTCAGTAACTTTTTCTTTGTTCACTGCGATGGCGTTTGCTTTCAATTCACGTCTTGCTTCACCGTTGGATGCCAAGAAGTTTGTTTTTCCGGCCATTGCTTCCACGATGCTGATTCCTTCGCCGAACTCTTCACGGGAAATAGTTGCTTGAGGAACACCTTCAAACACACTGAAAAAGTCTTTCTCACTCAAGGATTTTAAATCGTCAGAAGTAGATTTTCCGAACAAAATATTACTTGCTGCAATCGCTGCTTTTAATGCTTCTGCTCCGTGAACACGTGTGGTAATATCTTCTGCTATCGCTTTTTGTAAAATACGCAAATGAGGTGCTTCGTTGTGTTCAGCTTCCAAAGCTTCAATTTCTTCTTGCGAACGCAAGGTAAAAATACGGATGTAATTCACAGAGTCTGCATCGCTTGAATTCAACCAAAATTGGTAAAATTGGTACGGACTCGTTTTTTCAGGATCCAACCAAACGCTTCCGCCTTCTGTTTTTCCAAATTTCGTTCCGTCTGCTTTTTTAATCAAAGGTGTAGTTACAGCATACGCTTCTCCGCCCGATTTTCTGCGAATCAATTCTGTCCCCGTAACGATATTTCCCCACTGATCTGAACCGCCCATTTGAACGATGCAATTGTGGTGAAGATTCAAATGGTAAAAGTCATAGCCTTGTACCAATTGGTACGAAAATTCCGTAAAAGACATTCCCGTTTCCAAGCGTTTTTTTACAGAATCCTTTGATAACATATAATTTACAGTGATGTGTTTTCCAACGTCGCGAATGAAATCCAAAAAGCTCATGTTCTGAAACCAATCGTAATTGTTCACCATTTCAGCAGCGTTTTCACCTGAAAAATCCAAGAATTTCTCCAGTTGCGATTTCACACACGCCACATTGTGATTCAATGTTTCTGCATCCAATAAATTGCGCTCTTGCGATTTCCCTGAAGGATCTCCCACCATTCCTGTTGCGCCACCTACCAACGCAAACGGTTTGTGTCCCGCACGTTGAAAATGTACCAAGGTCATGATTTGCACCAAATGCCCAACGTGTAAGGAATCAGCTGTTGGATCGAAGCCAATGTAACCGCTTGAACGCTGTTTTAAAAGTGCTTCTTCCGTTCCAGGCATGATGTCATGAATCATCCCTCTCCATGTTAATTCTTCAATAAAGTTCGTTGGCATTTTATTTTGTTAATTCTTTGAATACTTCTTCTAATGTTTTTTGCTCTATTTTTAAGGTCAAAATCAACCAATTTTCTTTTTGTGCAAATTGTGCGACTTCTTTACGTAAATCAACTTCTTCCACTGTTTCTAACAACCAGCCATTTTGAACCGATTGCACTTTTCTAACCGCAGGAATTTTAGTCAATTGCGCTTTAGAAACTTGCTTGTCAAATTCCACATAAACCGTTTGATGATCGTTTTCTTTTTGCAAAGACGCAGCTTTATCATCGGCAACAATTTGTCCTTTCGAAATGATGACAATTCGGTCGCAAATCGCTTCCACTTCTTGCATGATATGCGTGGAAAGCATCACCGTTTTTTCCTTTCCGATATTTTTAATCAGCTCTCGAATTTCTACCAATTGATTTGGATCCAAACCTGTTGTAGGTTCGTCTAAAATCAATACTTCTGGATCGTGAATAATCGCTTGTGCCAATCCAACACGTTGACGGTAACCTTTTGAAAGTGCGCCAATTTTTTTGTTTTGTTCCACTTCCAAACCAACAGCATCAATCATTTCAGCAACGCGCGATTTCAGATTTTTAATTCTGTAAATTCCACCTACAAATTCGAGGTATTCTTTCACATACATATCTGTGTAAAGCGGATTGTTTTCAGGCAAATACCCAATAATTTGGCGCGTTTTCAGATTCTCCACGTCGACTTTCATTCCTGAAACATACACTTCACCCGAAGATGCTGGAATGTAGCCTGTTATGATTTTCATCGTTGTCGATTTTCCCGCACCGTTTGGACCTAGGAAACCAACGATTTCGCCTTTCTTTACAGAGAAACTCACATCGCGAACCGCAGCTTGTTCTCCGTAGTATTTGAATAAATTTTTTACCTCTATTGACATCTTGGGCGAAGTTAGTGAAAAGTTGCTGAAATTGCGAATGTGGGAAGGCGAATGAAAAATGGAGTTTGGGAAATTACCTTTAAAAATGAACATATTTTAACCTTATGTTCACGAAAATACAATTTAGTGGACACGAAAAGCTTTTTTATTCAAAAAATGGACATATATTTGTGTCGTGTTCACGAAAACACAAAAACGTGAACACATAAAAGTATGTACGATAGACAAAAGCCCTATAACGACCTTCCAGATTTACCTTTAAAGGAAAACATTCTTGACATGGAAATTATGCAAAAATGGGGCTTAGCGAGTCGAGCGTTAGCGGAATTGAATAAAAACATTTACCGCATTCCGAATCCATTTATGTTGGTGAATACCATTTCCTTGCAAGAAGCGCAAAGTTCGACGGCAATCGAAAATATTTTTACCACAGAAGACGAATTGTATAAAGCGGTTTCTGATGCTCAAAACGAAGAAAAGGTAAATCCAGCAACAAAAGAGGTACTGAACTATCGAGAGGCACTATGGAGTGGTTACAATTCGTTGAAAACAGAAAATGAACTGACAGAACAAACGATTATTTCCGTTTTTCAAAAAATTAAAAATACCACACAATCGTTTCGTTCACCACAATCTCAAGTTGTTATTCGTAGAGGGAATAGTAATTTACGACCTGGAGAAGTGATTTATACGCCACCAAGAGGAGCTGGAATTATTGAACAAAAAATAGAAAACCTGTTGACTTTTCTGAAAGAAGAAAATGGAATTGATCCTTTATTAAAAATGACCATTGCGCATTATCAATTTGAAGCAATTCACCCCTTTAGTGATGGAAATGGACGAACAGGTCGAATTTTAAATCTTTTGTATTTGGTTAATCAGAATCTGCTTTCGCACCCTATTTTGTATTTGAGTAAATACATCATTCAACACAAGGAAGATTATTATCATTTACTGGCTGGAGTTACACAAAGAAACGCGTGGAAACCGTGGATACTCTATTTGCTAGAGGCAGTTGAACAAACCGCAAAACACACCAATTTTTTGATTGACGAAATCATGCTACAACAGGAAGCGACGTATCAATATGGAAAAGAGAATCTAAAATGGTACACGTATGAATTGAATCAAGCTTTGTTTTCGCAACCTTATATCAAGCAAAAATTAATCGGCGAAATTTTAAATGTAACAAGTCGTACCACCTTAACGAAATACGCACAAGAACTAGTGAAATTAGGAATTGTTTCAGCGCAACAAGATGGGAAAAATGTGTTTTATATCAATAATGATTTGTTGCGAATTTTAGCTGGGAAATGATTTGCACAATTATTATTTTTTTTTTGCTAAATTTATAGTGAAAAATAGATTTTATGTGGCGCTTACTTTTCTCTTTTTGCTTTCTACAGCTTGTAAGCTTATTTTCATTTGGGCAAGAAATTCATCAGGATTTTAAAATAGATTGTGAAACCAATGTCTATTTATTGGAAGCTTACCAAGACTCTTTATCGTTTTATGAAAAAGAATTTGGTGGGAAGAAAAAAATCAATATTCGCGATAAAAAGTTGAAACTTGCGTTTTATGTTGCGCTTAGACATTATCCTGAATTGAAAGATGTGCACATGAAGGTGGATTTAAAGAAAATCAGTGCAACGATGATGGCTCAACCTACCTATGGATTTATATTTCATCGAAAAGAAAATCGACATTATCAAATATTCGTGAACAGCACCCAAGCCAATAATGGTATGTACTACAAAGATTTAACTTTCAATTCACAAGTCGGTTGGATTGGGCATGAATTGGCACATATTTTAGATTATTCACAAAAAAACAACAGGCAATTGCTGGCATTTATTACGCGCTATGCAAGCTCAAAAAGAGAACTCAAAAAAACAGAATGTGAAGCCGATAAAACAGCAATTCGTCACGGATTGGGAAAACAACTTCTTGAAGGGGTGAATTATTTTTACCACAACAATCGTGTTTCGAAAGCGTATCGCGAAAAGAAGAAAAGTTACTATTTATCTCCCGAACAGATTGAAACTGAAATGGTGTTGAATTGTAAATAACTCGCTTATTGTTTCAATAATTCTTTCGTGTAAACGCGTTGATTGGTGGTAATTTTTACCACATACATACCTGAATTAAAATCACTTACATCAATAAATGACTCTGCAAAACTTGAAGTAGCGTTCATTTTTTCTGCCCAAACTTTCCTCCCCATTACATCATATATTTCGAGTGAAGCATCGTTGTTTACTGCTCCTTCCACTTCAATTGTTGTCATTCCATTTGACGGGTTTGGAAAAATAGAAATCGTATGCGCCAACTCCATTTCATTTAATCCCAAAGTGAATCCTACCGAAAAATCATAGCGGTGATAACTTCCAAAATCGGATGGAAAAAACTCAATGTAACTGCCTCCTACTTTGCGAATTTTCATGTTTCCACTTGTTTCTCCTTCCACTTGTGAAGAATACCAAAATGCCAAGCCGTCATTATCTGAATCTTCTACTATGATTGAATAACAACCTGGTTGTAAGTCAAATGTGTCTTTATATTGCGTTTGATTATCCAATTGATTGCGTTCGAAAAGTACAGTTCCCGCATGATCGATCAATTTGTAACGATTTTCATTTGCTTTGTTGTTTGTTGTCAACCACACGAAGAAAGGTCCGTCAATGCGTTCTGCTGCGTCAAATTTTGTGGATTTTCGGCTGTTGTGTGGATATTCATCTTCACCTGAAATACCATTTACATTTTTCACAACTGCAGTAAATGTTTTAGTTGAATTGTAATCCGTCCAAAAGTCATAGTTTGCAACGGGAATTTCAATCATGGTGTCTTCCAAAAAGCCAAGATTTCCTGTCCAATCAATTTCAATATTGTTTCCTTCAGTGATCCAACAATATATTTTACAAGAAGTTAAAGGTAATTTTCCTGTGTTTTGTAAAATCACTCTTGGATTAGAACAGGTCGGATTCCATTTGCTGTAATATTCCCAATTATTTGGATTTAAAACATCGGCAATCGCAGCATCATTTTGGAAATTATTATCCCCATAACTGATTAAATCAAAAGCGGCAATGTAATTTCCTCCTCCTTGTCCAGGATCATTTAATGGGACTGAATTAATGACATAATCCAAAGAAACACTATCGCCTGCTTGAACAAAAGGAGTCAATTCAAATTCGTGTTCCTTCACTCTATCTCCAGGACACCAACCTTCACGTGCGTAAGGCCACGTTCCTCCTTGTCCAATATTTGGATTTTCACCACATTCTTTGTCTTGCCAAATGTTCCAATTAAATCTTGAAACGCCATTTACTTTAATCTGGTGATCGTTTGCAACCCACTCGCAGCAAGCATTGTTTCCCACTTGTCCGTGACCCGACATTCTTGTTTTTATCTTGAACATTTCAGCCGATGCATCTAAAAAGACATTTTTCGCAGGAAGTTCGATGTTGTTGGCCATATTTGCAAAGTTATAAGATCTGAAATCAGACCAAATTGGTTCTCTTTTTAGCACATCGCGAGGTGGAATTCCTTCGATAAATGCAAATCGTAAATCTAAAAGTTCTTGGGTGTTGTGAGCTGCTAAATCTACTGTATCTCTTAAATACTGTTGATAATCTGTCACATCATAAATCCAGGCAAATCCATTTGGGCCTAAATCAAATTGAATTCCATAGGGTGTTATGTAACGCGCAATTTCGACATCATTTACAAGCTCGAATGGTTTTTCATAATACGTAATTTGCTGATTATTCACTTGCGTATCTGCGACAAATGAAAGTTGAGAAATCACTTGGTTTAGTAAATCGTAATTTGTTTCGTAACCTTCTAAAACGCCTGCATAAGATTGAGTTATTTCAAAATGTCGATTCACAGCTTCTTGCTGAAAAATAATCGTTGGTTCTTTCTTTTTGAATAATAGCACCGTGTTAGAATCCAAATTAGAAGCTATATTTCCTTGACCAAAACCTACAACTGGTTTTAGTGTGCTTTGCTGAAACCCTGCAACTGGTGTTTTTTCTGTTAGAATCATTCCTAATTGAGAAGGCATCAATTTGTAACCATTTGGAGACGAATCAACAGCAATATTATCATTGTCGAAATTATAAGACACCAATAAATCTGCCCAATTCGGATGTGAAGCATCCATGCCTTTTTTATAATTTGCATTTATTGTTGCAGAAGTTAAAGCTGAACTGAAAATTCTTAATTCATCAACGTTTCCTTTCCATTTATTCGTTTGAGTTGCACTTGCTCCCAAAACCATTCTATGTATGTAGCCAACAGGGTTGTTTTTTCCAGTTCCCGAATGCCAAAGTTGACCGTTTTTGTAAATAAACATTTCGCCTGTTGATTGTTTTTTCACAAAAGACCAATGGTTCCAGTTATTGTCAATGTCGGCTGCCGTCATAACTTTGTTTATGCGGTCGTAACCTGAGGACTGACCTGCATCAAAATAAAGATTGTTGTCGCTCCAAGGAAAATGAATATTTACAATGCGATTGCCTAAAGTATCATAGGCTTCTAAAAAAGTGGTGTTTGTTCCTGCGTTACCGTTTCCTTTCATCCAAAATTCAATGGTCATTTCGTTTCCAATGTTTAAATCAGACAGTTCCATCAAAGCGAAATTCGTTCCATCAAATTGTATCGTTCCATTTTTTCCGTTGTATAACAAACCAGTACTATCTGCATTTTGAACAGTTTTGAAAATTAATGGATTGGCAACTTGCTTGTCATTTTCGTAATAAAAATCAACGATTAGGTTACTAACTCCATCCCACAAATAAGGTTGATGAAAAAGAAATTCGTTCGGTCCGATAGCTAATGCTGAGTTTGTTCCTCCAACGCCATGTGAAGCATTATAAACGTTTGAAAAACCAACTGAATGAAAGGCAGTTAAAGTTGAATCGGCAGTAGATTTTAAAGAAATAAGTGGATGCATCAATTCGCCATTTGTTCCTAAATCAACGACGTCTAGAAATAGAGATTGAAGTTCGCCTTGCGTAATTCCAGCATTCAATAAATCACTTGCCGAAATCAAAAACTGAAAATGACTTCCTTTAGAATTTGTTGAAAAGGGTAAGTTGGAATCGCCAGATGCAGTATTAATAAAGTTGTTATTCGCAGCTATTCCTGTTCTAAAATATTCCTGTTTTTGCCAACTATCGAAATAATTATTCGCTGTACTAAATCGAATAGTATTGGGAGACAACCAATTTGCTAAGTATTGATTTCCGTCTTTTCTAACAGAATCCATAATGCCTGTATGATCAAAAACGCGTGTATAGGTCAAATAATCCCATTC
>RFNX01000380.1 GCA_009926905.1 Flavobacteriales bacterium | reverse complement strand
AATTTCAAACTCTGTTTTGTTTCACCACAGCAAGAAAACAGGAAAAAAGGTAGTTTAAAGGTAGGATATTTTCATAGGCTAGACAAGTTTTAGGTTTTATAGTTTAAATTTTACATCATTCCTTTATTTCCCCAACCTTATTTTGCCTAAAATTTGCTCTAAAAAAGTCGAAAAAAATCTTAATTTTTCTTCTGTCCAAGTTAGAGGCTTAGTTTGTATTTTCCCAATTTCCAATTGTTGAAAAGTTTTTAAATTATGGTATTAACAATTGATTTACAGTGATATAAGTTCAAATGTTAAAAAGTAAAATTAGGGGTTTACCCCTACAGAATTACGTAGAACTACGCACGCTTTTTAAGGTAAAAAAAGCGATTTTCACAAAAGTTTTCAACAGTTTTTCAGTGTATTTTAGAAGGATTTTAGAAGAAATGAAGAATCTTTTGAGTTTTGCAGAAATTGCTTAAATCAAAATTTGTAAAATCGAAAGGCAGTGATGAATTATTACAACCAATTCATTTATTCTTAGTGTATTAGATTTGAAAGAGAAAATATCTAATGAATTTTTTATTCTAAACAAAATAGTTTTTTTAGATGCTTAACCTAGACAGTTTATGTTTTGGAAATTGAGCATTTATAACTGATTTCTTCTTTTCTGAACTTTCTTCATTGCTGATTCAAAAATCAACTTTATATTTGTCTTGTTTAAAACTATTCTAAATAAGATGAACCTAATTCTCGCTGATAGTAATGATTTAATCCGAATCGGATTGAGAACCATTTTGGCAGCTGAAAAGGATGTTTCAATTGTTGGTGAAGCACATTGCAACGAAGAATTGTTAGAACAGATCAAGTCATTCGGCACTTCTTTAATTTTGATAGATTATACCTCAGCAGGCTTTGATATTGATGTTGTGCCGAAAGCGTTACAACTCAATAAAAGAGTGAAATTCATTGCCATTACTCCAGAACAAAGCGCACAAACTCTTGTAGATGCCTTGCGTTCAGGTGTTACGAGCTACGTTAAAAAAGATTGTGACTTGGCTGAAATCGTGAATGCAGTTACTGAAACTGGACATGGAAATAAATTTTTCTGCGGACAAATTTTGGAAACCATTCAACGTGCGAATATTGATGTCAACGATTTGGATTTCGATTCGTTTACGTGTGAAGCAGTTATTCTTTCTGAACGTGAAAATGAAATCATTGTACACATCGCTGAAGGTTTGACCAACGAGCAAATAGCAGAGCAATTATTTTTGAGTAAACATACCGTAAATACTCATCGCAAAAATATCATGGCGAAATTAGGCGTGAAAAATACCGCTGGAATAGTTATGTATGCTGTGAAAATGAACTTGATTTCTCCAAATAAGTTTTTATTTGCACCGACAATTTAATTTGAGAAATTAGGTTTTTGAATTCTTTTGTTAAACTCAGAAGACAAATTTTGATAAGATTTAGAAAACAAAGTCCCGCAGAATAAAAATAATACGCGGAATTTTTCGAAGAATCGTAACTAAAAAAGCAGGTTAATGTATTTTTTATGCGAGTTTTCTTTGTTTAGCGGGAGTAAATTCAATTATTTCAATCTTACAATCAACTTCAAATTAAATCTTCTCGAAGTCAGATAATTCGGAATCGAATAATATTTTCCTTCCACATCTTGAATCCATTGTTTTGAAAGCACATTGTTGATTCCTAATAAATTGAAAACTTCAAGTGAAACCACTGCGTCGGAAAAATTTTCGTTCCAGAATGTTCTTTTTTCTGATTTTTTATCAATTAAATTATAAGACATTCCTAAATCGACGCGGAAATAAGATCTTATTCTCAAAGTATCTTTGTAGCGGTCTAAACTGGGGGGACCATAAGGTAAGCGCGAGCCAAATTGCAATCCCATTTGAACTGTTAAATTTTCCAAGCCTGGCATTTGATCTTGTACCAACGCTCCGAAATTAAAAAACTGATCGGTCGGTCTTGGAATGTAACCTGGATATATCGTCGCACTATCTACAACTACTTGGTCTTCACTGTAGCCGAAAATGATTTTCTGACCCGCTGCATTGTAATATTCTTTGTACGAATCGCCTTTAATGTCTTCTTTAGTCGATAAAATTCCGAATTTGAAAAACGATTCAATTCCTTCTACAAACTCGCCGTGAATGTTCGCATCGATTCCATACGCGTACGCTACTGCATTATTCTCTGCAAAATAACGCGTTCTTACGTTTTCAATTTTGTATGGATTGACGTCCCATAAATATTTGTAATATATTTCTCCTGTCAACTTGAAAGGTTGTTCTCTGCCCCACATATTGAAGTAGAAATCAGTTCCTGCAACGACGTGCAATGATTTTTGAGCTTTTACGTTTGTATTTAATTGCCCTTCAAAAGTTCTAAATTCTCTGTAAAACGGTGGTTGATAGTACAATCCTGTTGAAAAACGATAAGAAATATTTCTTCGAGCAATTTTACTATTTTGAGCTAAATAAGATCTTGGAAAATAGGTCAAAGAAACGCGAGGAGTTAAATAAAATTCATTATTAATGGCTGTGAACCCAGTTCTTAAACCTGCCGCCAAAGCAAAGCGATTGCTTGATTCACGAATAATTTCTTCGTAATGTTGTTTGACTTTTTTGTCGTTGATTTTGACTTTTTTGTCGATTTTCACTAACAAATTTTTCTTCACTTTCGACCAGCTGTTATTGTATTGCAGAAAACCAGAAAGCCGATACGAATCCATCTGAAGGTTACTTTTAATGGTTTCAAACAATTCTACTTGAGTTGGATCTCCTTGCGGTAAACTATAGCCAGCAGAATCAATCATTTTCCATTCGCTTAAAACATCTCTGAAATGATCTTTTTGGAATTGTGCACCCCATTTTAGTAAGGAGCTTCTGTATTTTGTGTGTTCATTATTCGAAAACCCTGTAAAAAAAGCATGCTCACCGTTATGGTAAACACTTAATATTGTTGCATTTAAGTTGTTTCGCGCATGATTTAAAAAAGAACCAACACCTAAAACAGCAATGGAATCTCCATACTCTTCTTTTGAAGGATCAGTTTCCAATAGATTGATGTAATATTGACCTTGAATGTCGAAATATTCTTTTTCATCTGTGTTGAAAGCTGAAGCATAAAAATCCAATTTTGTGTCTCTATTTGGTTGCCATTTCAGTGCCATTCCACCCATCATTGTTTGAAAACGGGTTTGCTCCTGTCCATCAAAATAAATTCTAAATGAATATGCTTCGTTGGCTGTGCCAAAATCTGTTTCTGAAGTTTGAGGACTGAATCTAAAATTATTAGAAGAATAATGACCCAAAAAGCTAAAAGTTAGTTTTTCAGTAATGTTGTAATTCGTTAAGATTTGAGCATCCATAAAAACAGGATTATATGCACCTTTCGTTGGCAATGAATTCAAAAAATAACCATTGGAACGGTAGCGTGCACCAACTAAATAATTGAAACGATGATTGACTTCTTGTTCCACATGTGCTTCCACTCCAAGTAAAGAAGCCATTCCAGAAGCGTTAAATTTCTGTGGGCTTTTATAAGTAATGTCTAAAACGGAACTCAATCGATCGCCATATTGTGCGTCAAAACCACCAGCAGAAAAACGAACAGATTCTACCAAAGCTGAATGAATAAAACTCATTCCCTCTTGTTGTCCACTTCGTGTTAAAAAGGGGCGATACACAAGAAATCCATTGACATAAACTAAGTTTTCATCGTAATTTCCACCACGTACATTGTAATTTGTTGTCAGTTCATTATTCGAAGTGGCAGCCGTTGTGAGCGTTAAAGCTTTTTCAATACTTACAATTTTTTGAGCATCAATTTTAGGTAAACGTTCTAAGGAGAAAGGATCAATTTTGCTTTGAGATATGGTTACACCTTGATGTTGTAAAACCGAAAATGTAATGGCTTCAATCACTTGAACGTTCTCTTTGTTGATGTAAATTTTTCTACTTTCTTTGAAATCGTCAATTGAAAATAGTAAATCTACACTGTCGCCAAAAGTTACTGTAAATGAGTAGTTTCCAAGAGAGTCACTGTATTGCGTTTGAGGAGGATTGGTTTTTGCACGCACCAAAACATTCTCCAAAGGCTTGCCGTTTTTTGCCAAACAAGTACCAATCAATCGCACTTTTTGAGACCAAATTGGAAGGCAAAATAAGAAGAAGAATAAGAAGGATAAAAATCGCATGGAGCACAAAGTTAAAACCTTAACGCTTTTACC
>RFNX01000142.1 GCA_009926905.1 Flavobacteriales bacterium | reverse complement strand
AAGGTGAGTTAAACGATCATTTAAGTCATTGATTATTGAATCACGATTGTTAACTGTTAATTGAAGGCTATCAATTTTTTTACTTTGTTCTTGATGACCTTTAATTAGAATTGATATAAATGCATCATAATTTAATGCTTTGTAATTAACCCCGGGTTTAATAATTGTTCCAATTGAATCAACTGTTGCAGGTTTATATTCATTTGAAACCAATTCTGGTAATATAGTTTCAACTTGCTGCGCAAGTAGTCCGTATTGTTTTCTATTACTAAAATTGAAACCATAAGGATTTAATGTATCAAAATAGAATGTTTTAGGTTTTACTTCCATTAAAATTGAATCTGCATTATGTATTGGGTTTATATCCGATTTGAAATTTTGATCAGAAGTTGTAACTGCAAAACCTGTAGCAGTTGCAGGACCATTTATCCATACATCACCATCAAAAAATCCAGCATATTCATTTGTTGGATTTGTATTTGAATAACCATAAACTCCAATTGCAACATTTGATGGATAGGTATAAGCATTTACTGGTGAGAAAATACGTCCAGATGTTGCAATGTTTACTGCATTATAGTTGGGAACAACGCTAAATGTACCACCAACATTTGTAACTGATGAACCTGCTGCGCTTCCACTTACACCAACTGCACTTCCATTAGTGTTATTTGAGGAATTACCTAGAAAAAATCCACCAACATTTGATACACCTGAATTTGCAGCATTTCCAAAAACACCAATGTTTGTTGAATTTCCTGTTCCTCCATTACCTGTGCATGCAACACTAACTCCTCTGTTATCATTAGCTATTGCCGATACTATAAATTCTCCTCCAATAGCTGAACTTGTATTAGCTATGCTTGAAGGAACTTCCGCAACCAAACCTCTTGTATTTTGGGAGTTTTTAGCACCGAAGTATCCTCCTCGATTAACAACTTTTGGCAATGTTTGTAAACCAATTGCTGCTCCTTCAACACCAGTAAATGTTTTATTAATTGTATTTGAAGTGTCTCTATTTACCCCGGAAATTGCAATAGTACTTTGATTAACCATTACAGGATGAATTTGTTGAACACTAAATTTAGCTCGTAAATTGTCACCACAATTGTAACCAACACCAACATGGTTCACTCCTAAAGAATCATTTTTTTCAAAATACAAATTGTAATTATTCAAATTAATTCTTGAATCAGAAATTAGGGTATCAGCACCTGTTGTATCTGCGCAACTATAGAATCCTTTACCTCCAGTACCAAGTGCGATGTCTCTATAATACACTCGATTGTGGTCTGTGGTGTCAATAACTAATACTCTCATCAAAGTATCTTTTTTTACAACTGTTCTTATTCTCAAATCGCCATCAATGTCTAGTTTTGCATCCACATAGTTGATTACACCAGCCGTAACACCATTATTAGGACTTCCAGGAGAAAAATCCCCAATTCCCATCATTCCGAAATTCGTTGGTAAAGTTGAAGCAGTATCGGGAATCATTCTTGCCACCTCAAGACCTTTTGAAGAATTAGCAGGAAATTGAGATGCAGTTGTAGTTGATGTGAAAATAAATCTCAGGTTATCAGAACCGTTGACACCATCACCAAGTGTATTGTCACCCCAACCTAAAACCGCATCTTGTCTATTAATGTTTGGATTTAAAGATTCGCTTTTTAAGCCTAAATAGACATGATCTGATTTGTTAGAAACAAACATTCCAACATCCATCCAAGATCTCCAACCATCAGTGTTTGTATATGGAGTTGTATTATAACCTAAATGCAATAAACTAAGTGGACGAGTTACTGGATTTGATGGATCTTGGCTTATTGAAACTCTTGTTGTACTAGCAGGAAGTCCAGCGGGATTGTATGGACCCATTAGTCCAGAAGCATAGTTAGTTGGTGTGCTTACATTTGTAATTCGAACACGTTCTCCAGTTACACCTGTTGCAGGATTTATAGTTGTTGTAATGGCATCAGATGACAAAAGCAATGGTTTTTTTTCTTGATTGTATATTGCCGCTGTCCCGTTGATATTTGGATTTGAACTTCCAATAATTCCTAATCTTAAACCATCGGTTGTGTTTTCCCCTGTTCCCGAACCAACAGCTGATGCACGATTAGTGATTTGTAACCAAACGCTATCTAATTCACTAAAACTCATGTGAATTAATGACTTAGGACGAACATAGATACTTGTACCTCTGTTTATTCCGAAAGTGTTTCCCATACCCATTTCACCAGTACCTGTGAACCTTGCTACATGT
>RFNX01000221.1 GCA_009926905.1 Flavobacteriales bacterium | reverse complement strand
TAAGTGCGTCAAACGATCGTTTAAACTATTGATTACAGAATCTCTTTGAGCAATTTGACTGTTTAATTCTTGAATTGCTTCAACAGCGATTGGAACTATTTTGTTGTAATCAACATGCATTAAGTTCTCATCACTGATAAACGTTAAACGAGGATCAACTGCATTGATTTCTTGTGCAATAAAGCCAACATGTTCAGTGTTATCTAATTCATATTCTGGCAATAAATTTTGATTCCAATTAAATGAAACACCACGCATGGCAAGTACTTTCTCTAAAGAACCAGTTAAATTATTCACATTTGTTTTAATGGATTGGTCACTTAGCGTTTGTTTGATAAATTTGGTGTTCAATTCTTTGATTGCTTGGGTGTTTATTGGGATTATAGCTGAATAATTAACTGATTTGTAGTTTATGGAATCTCCAAGTGACATTCCCGTTGAATCCAATGTGCCAGGATTAAAACCTGAATGGACAACTTCAGGGAGAACACTTTCCAATTCTTGAGCGATAAAACCAAATTGTTTTCTTGAATCAAAATTGAAGGCAGTGTAATTTGAAGTATCCATATAATAAGTATGCGGCTTTAACTGTTTTACAATGTCTAATGCTGAAGGAATATCAGTAATGTTTGTTTTAAATTGTTGGTCAGAAATAGTAAGAACGAATTCTGTAGCTTCAATTTTTCCATTAAAGAAACCAGCTCTATTATTTCCTGTATTTGGTGCTGATCCATATATTCCATAGTTGACAGAACTAGCACCACTTGTCAATGATAAAACGCCATAATTATATTATGAAGAAACGTTTGTAATGGCCAGTATTCCGTGATTAAAACCTTGAAAACTATTTCCAGTAGTAATTGCTGATATCCCAGTAATGCTTCCAGAAGAAATTACAGACTCAAAACGAGCACCTTCACCCATGTGTTTATTATATACACTTAATTTTGCTGGTAAAAATTGACAATCATATCCTACACCTAACAATTTCCTTTTCCACCCTGATTTGAAAAAACATAGTTCCAACCGTTTAATGGTATTTTATAAAGAGATGTAAGGGGATTATCTGGAATTCCACAGTAATTTCCTGGTGATCCTAAAGTTGTCAATGTAGATACATCTCTGTAATGAACTCTATTTTTATCGGTTGGATCAATAAATAGAATTTGTGTCAAATTATTATCAGGTGTCACGGTTCTTATTCTTAAATCACCATCAATATCTAATTTAGCATTAACTTGATTTGCTCCTGAAGCATTGGGACCTGTTGAAGAAAAATTACCGATTCCCATCATTCCTGAATTTGGTGCTGCTAAAGTTGTTGCTGTATTTGGAATCATTCTGGCAACTTCAAGTCCGTTAGCAGTATTTGCAGGAACTTCTGATGAAGTTGCTGGAGAGGTAAAGATAAAACGTAGGTTGTCTGGACCAACACCACCAATATTATTTGGATCATCTCCCCAAGAAAGAACAGCATCTTGGCGATTTATTCCCTCATTTTTTAATCCTAAATATATATGATCAGAACTATTAGAAACAAACATGCCAACATCCATCCATGACCTCCAACCATTAAGTGTTGTGTAATTAGTTGTGTTGTACCCAAGATGCAATAAACTTAAAGGTCTCGTAACTGGGTTGTCTGGGTTATGACTTATTGAAACTCTTGTTATATTAGGAGAAATAATAGCAATATTACTTGGATTAAAAACCCCATATAAAGATGTTGGAGTGGCTGGAAATAAGGAAGTGGGCGCGCTAACACTTGTAATTCTAACACGCTCAGATGTTTTACCATTTAATGGATCTTTATCATGTGTGGTAGCATTAGTTGAGAGCAAAAGAGGTCTGTTTTCATGATTATAAACTCCTGCTATCCCATTTACATCATTATTTGTACTACCAAAAATCCCAACTCTCAAACCATCTGAAACAGCTTCTCCTGTACCCTGGGTCGTACCAGTCGAATTTCCACGATTAGTGTATTGAGACCAAATACCAGAGTTATCACTATAGCTTATATGTAATAATGATTGTGGACGAGAATACAAGACTGGATCTCCTGTGCCATTTACTCCAAAAGTATTTCCCAATCCCATGCGTCCATCACTCGTAAACCTGGCAATATGTCTGCCGTCTAAATCATCCGCTAATGTTAAATTATTATTGATTGTGAAACCATTTATATTGGGAAAACCATTTGGAAGTAAAGCACCACCACTCGAAAATCTAAAAACCATGTCATCAGAATCTAATCCACCCCCTATGACATCATTTGTCCAACAGATTGTTGTTTCTGTTTTGTCAACACCAGAGCCAACTTTTCTCAATCCAAAATAAGACAAATCATCATTATCTGTCATTGTAATCCCCGTTTGCATCCAAGGACGGTAACCTAAAGAAGCCATGAAACCAGCCGAACTAATTTTACCATTTAGATGAAGCAAAGAAGCTGCACCCTCATTTGGAGAATTATAATTTCCACTAATGGCCTGTCCTAACAATAAATAACCATCTCTGTTTCCATTGTAACCATTAACAGCATAATTTACAGTTCCATTCAACTTCATACGATATTGCCCATTCGTCATCGTATAAATACCACTGTTCCAACGGGTACCGAAGATGTTGTTCCCATTTCCTACAAAATTATTTCCCCCTCGATACCAAGCAGATGCTGATTGGGCTGTAGAATTATTCGCTGGAACGTTTCCTGTTGGTGCTTGTTGGGCTTTTATGTTTAACACTGATAAACCCAAAATAAATGAAATAAAACGTTTCATAGTATTCGTTTTTCAACGAATCAACTGAAAACAACCTTGTTTAAAAATGCTTTTACTTTCGCTCTTGAATAAATAAAAATAAACACCATCGGAGTGGTTTTCACCTGTCCAAAATGGATTATTCTTGTTCAATGTAGTAATCAAGTTGCCCCACCGATTTTGGATTTTCAACTCCCAATCTTCCATTTGAATAACATCGGGGTAGAAAAAATCATTCACATTGTCCTTATTTGGGGTAAACACATTTGGAATGGAATAGTCGTAATACTCTTCAACTGAAAAATCATCTAAATAATAATATTCACTTGCTAAAGTCATCCCCTCCCAATTTGTTGTATCACAACCATGAACAAAAGTGGTGTTGCTAGAATCCTGATAATTTCCAATTGTTAGGTAGTTTTCTCCTCCATTGGCCTTAAAAACAATTTCACATAAATACCAACCTAATGTGTCGTCCATAAATTTATTTTCGTCTGATGTACCTAAAGGTGTTATATGCGATAAAAAAAACACACTTGAATCCTTAAATTCAGTAGCACTACCATAAACGCCAAACTGATTTGGAGGGCATCCCCCAGAAGCACTTCCACCATCAATAGAATAATAAAAGTTCAATCTGTATAATTTGTTTGGCTCCAATGTAGTATTAATTTTATTTTGTATGAACTCACGATAGGAATAGGTTGCATTATCGACAAGAATAACAAATCCTCCCATATTTTCACCAGTTCGTGGTTTTTGGTATGAAAAAATTAAAGGAGGTACCATATTTCCTACAACAGGATTTTGACACCACAAATCGGAAGATGATTTTATTGGATTCGACCAACCTTTACATCCCGACCATTTGAACACATCAAAACCAATTCCAGCAGGTTGTCCATAGCACGAGTCTATATCTTCAAAACTTGGGTTGGTTATGAGATTTTGGGCTTTTAGAGTTGAAAAGCAAAAAAGTAATATGTAAACAAGGTACTTCAATTAATTCG
>RFNX01000207.1 GCA_009926905.1 Flavobacteriales bacterium | reverse complement strand
ATGGGCGATAACCTAAGCTTGGCATTATGCTAACTGCAAAGTTATTGCCATTCAAATGAAGTAAGGAATAAGCGCCGTTTCCAGTTCCGTAATTATTACTCATCTGTTGACCAATTAATATATATCCATTTCGTACACCATTGAAGCCATTTACAGGATAACTAACTGTACCGTTTAATTGCATTCGGAATTGGTTATCTGTCATCGTATAAATACCACTGTTCCATTTTGTTCCGAAGATATTAGCGTTGCCTGCTGGACCAGTGTTCCCATTCCCACCTCTGTACCACGCCGCATTTGCAGTGGTAATCACATTCGTTGAGTTGGTTGCAATTGGCGTATTATAACCAATTGGTTGACTCCATAAATTGTTCATTGCTAAACCAAGTAGCATTGAACCTAAAAGAAGATTTTTTTTCATGATTTTTCAATTATCGAATAATTGAAATAAATCCTTGTTTTACTATTTGTCTTTCTTCACTTTTAAAAATGTAAAAATACACTCCATCAGAAGCTTCAATTCCATCCCATTCAGTATTTAAAGCATTCAGAACTTTAACTTTGTTTCCCCATCTATTTAGGATGATTAATTCCCAATCTGGAATATTTATTATCGATGGGAAAAACATATCATTAGCATTATCCTTATTTGGAGTAAACACATTGGGTATTTCAAAATTAAAGTATTCATTTAGGCTAAAGTCGTCTATGTAATAATAGGTTCCTGCATAACTAATTCCATTCCATAAACTTGTATCACATGGCTGATTGAAAGTTGTATTTGTTGAATCTTGAAAATTACCAATGGTTAGAAATTTTTCACCACCAGAGGCGGTAAAAATGATTTCACATTTGTTCCAATTCAAAGTGTCATCAATAAATTGATTACCAACGGAAAAACCATTTGGAATAATTTGAGATAACCAAAATGCATTTGAATCTTTAAATTCTGAATTACTTGCATAAACACCAAATTGATTAGCTGGACAAAAGTCAGATTCTTTTCCCCAAGCCAAAGTGTAGTAGAATGACAATTTGTAAATCTTTCCTTGTTCAAGTGGACTGAAAATTTCATTCTGAATAAATT
>RFNX01000398.1 GCA_009926905.1 Flavobacteriales bacterium | reverse complement strand
AATCGAATGGATGAATTTGTACAAGCGGAAAGCCGTGATAATGGAAAACCAGTTTCGTTGGCAGCACACGTTGACATTCCTCGTGCAGTTTCTAATTTTCATTTTTTTGCTACTTCCATTCTTCATTTTGCTTCAGAATCGCATTACATGGAAGGTGAGGGAATTAATTACACGACTCGAAAACCGATTGGAATTGTTGGCTGTATTTCACCTTGGAACTTACCATTGTACTTGTTTTCTTGGAAAATCGCCCCTGCTTTAGCAGCTGGAAATTGTGTGATTGCAAAACCTTCTGAAATTACACCATACACTGCTTATCTTTTGGGGAAAGTGGCACAAGAAGCCGGAATGCCTGCTGGAGTTCTAAATATTCTTCACGGAACAGGACCAAAAGTTGGCGATTCAATTGTGAAACATCCAAAAATCAAAGCAATTTCCTTTACGGGTGGAACAAAAACAGGTGAATATATTGCACGTACTGCTGGACCAATGTTTAAAAAATTGTCACTTGAATTAGGTGGAAAAAACGCCAACATCATTTTTGCAGACTGCGATTTCGACGATATGATCAGCACCACGATTCGTTCTTCGTTTGCAAATCAAGGACAAATTTGTTTATGTGGCTCACGTATTTTTGTTGAACGTTCACTTTATCCGAAATTCAAAGAAGCATTTGTTGCTAAGGTTTCAAAATCAAAAGTTTCATTCCCTCAAGACCCAGAGGCACGCTTAGGCGCTGTAGTTTCGGAACCGCACATGGAAAAAATTCTATCGTACATTGAATTGGCAAAGCAAGAAGGTGGAACGGTCTTAACAGGAGGAAAAAGAGTGCATTTGGAAGCGCCTTATGACAAAGGTTATTATGTTGAACCAACAATTATTGAAGGTTTGACGTTCGATTGTCGCACTAACCAAGAAGAAATTTTTGGACCTGTGGTTACAATCACTCCTTTTGATACAGAGGAAGAAGTGTTAATGATGGCAAATTCAACGCAATACGGTTTAGCTGGCACGCTTTGGACTTCCGATTTGAAACGTGCACACAGAGTTGCAGATAAAATGCAATCGGGGATTGTGTGGGTAAATTCTTGGTTGGTTCGAGATTTACGCACGCCATTTGGAGGTGTGAAAGCTTCTGGCGTTGGGCGCGAAGGTGGCTGGGAAGCATTGCGTTTCTTTACTGAGGCAAAAAATATTTTTATTAAATACTAAAACATGAGATTTTTACTTCTATTCTTATTAATTAGTTGTTCGACTTTTGGTCAACTTCAACCTATTCTATGGCAAGTAAAATCCGATACAATTCAAAAATGGAACTATCATTTTGGAGATGAGTTTACTTCCTCAAAATTGGATAACGAAAAATGGTTTGATACCTATGCTTGGGGTGGTTTGTTGGCAGATAAACGCATTTATTCGGCACCAGAAATGGTTGTTCCTAACGAAGGTTTCATTACCTTAAAAGCAGATACGACTTCTGAATGGCGTATATTTCCAGAGTGGATGATCAATAAAGAAGCAACAAAAAAAGCTGGGGTTGAAGTAAAAGACAATGCCATTCAATTGAAATACTTGAATTCGTGCATTTGGAGCAGGCAAAGTTTTAAATACGGATATTTTGAATGTCGATGCAAAGCACCATCTGGCAAAGGTTTGTGGCCAGCATTTTGGATATTTGGGCAAAATAATAAAGATGAAATTGACATCATGGAAATGAAAGGTGAACGTGCAAATGATGTGCATGTTGATGTGCATGTTCCAAATAAATCAAATATCGTTCGTGGATTTCTCGGTATCAAAAAAAGTTGGGGCGGATGGATAAAAATGAATCACAAAATCACGGATGAATGGGCAGTATTTTCTGCGGTTTGGGAGCCAGGTTCTGTAACTTATTACGTAAATGGTGTGCCTGTTTCGCAGTTTAACGGTGACTTTGCAACACCGATGAATGTTGTTGCAAACCTTGCAAATGCTGTTGATAACGGACCTTTTAATCCTGGCCCAGATGAAACAACGATTTTTCCTAATGAGTTTTTGGTAGATTACATCCGTGTTTGGAAATCAAAAGATGTACCAGCAGTTTCAAGCAAAAATATTTTTGACGAAAACAAAATAATTGGCACTGGCAATTTAAAAGAGACGAAAATCAAACGTAAAGTTAAAGTGATTTACGACAAAAAACGTTTCAAAAACGAGGAAGGATTTGTTTCATTAATTCCGCTGAATAGCAATCATTACCAAATTCAATTGAATGGCGGAAAATTAAGTGGAATCATTATCAAAGTCATTGATGCTTCAAATAAAACAGTTCTCGAAAGCAAACCTACGGCACAATATTCCTTATTGAATCTATCGCAATTGAAACGAGGAGCTTACAAAATAGAATTGCAATACAATAATAAAACACAAAGCATACCTATAAATTTATAACCATGAGCCTTAACATTCCATCCGTAAAAGTACCAAGAGTTGTCATTATCGGTGGAGGATTTGCCGGTCTCGAATTGGCAAATGAGCTGGGAAACAAAGCATTTCAAACCGTTATTTTAGATCGAAACAATCACCATCAGTTTCAGCCTTTGATGTACCAAGTGGCAACAGCTGGTTTAGAGCCAAGCTCGATAGCGTTTCCATTTCGGAAGATTTTTCAAAAGTTCAGGCATTTTCATTACAGAATGGTTTCGGTTCTTAAAATTTTCCCTGAAAAAAAACGTCTTTTAACCGACAACGGAGAAATCTATTACGATTATTTAGTCATTGCGACAGGCGCTGGAAATAATTTCTTCGGAAACGCAAACATTGAAAAATATGCCATGCCAATGAAATCCATTTCGGAAGCTTTAGCACTTCGAAATACCATCTTTCAACGCTTTGAAAACGCTCTTACTTCTGAAGAAGAAACGGAAAAACAAGCCAATTTAAACTTTGCAATCGTTGGTGGAGGTCCAACAGGTGTTGAAATAGCTGGTGCTTTGGCTGAAATGAAAAATGCAGTGCTACCGAAGGATTATCCAGAAATGGACTTTACCAAAATGCGCATTATTATAATTCAAGGAGACGACAGATTGTTGAGTGCAATGTCGCCAAAATCAAGCGAAAAAGCCGATTTATATTTGAAGGAATTGGGTGTTGAAATACTCTACAATACTCGTGTTACTGATTATGATGGAGCATCTGTTACTTTCAATAATCACGATTCGATTGCAACGAAAACACTCATTTGGGCCGCTGGTGTAATTGGAAACAGAATAGCTGGTTTAAACGAAGCTGTGTATGGACCTGGTGGGCGCATTTTTGTCAATGAATTCAATCAATGCGCTGCACACGAATCTATTTTTGTGATTGGGGATGTTGCCAATGTTCAAGGTGATGAATTGTATCCAAATGGTCACCCTCAAATGGCGCAACCTGCAATTCAGCAAGGGAAATTATTGGCTAAAAACTTAGTACGATTGCAAAACAATGAAGCAATGAAGCCTTTCAAATATAAAAATTTGGGAAATATGGCAACAATTGGTCGCAACAAGGCTGTTGTAGAATTACCAAACAGTAAATTCCAAGGATTTTTTGCTTGGTTGGTGTGGTTGGTGGTTCATTTACGCTCCATTATTGGCGTGAAAAATCGATTCATCATTCTACTCAATTGGATTTGGAACTATTTCACCTACAATCTTTCCTTGCGTTTGATTATTCGTTCAAAAGATAAATCACTTTGAATATTCACAATCGTACAAACGAAAATAATATTTAATCCTAAAAAAGAAATATAACCCTTACCAATTACAAACGTTAGCGAACCTAAACAGGCCTTGAATTTCTAGGTTTTAGCTACTTAACTGAAAATGGTAAATTTTAAGGATTTTTGATCCGTCAGCTGACGGACGCAAAAAATCCAGTTTCAGAAAGGAGCTAAAATTGTTTGCAACGGATTATAATTAATTCTAGAAAAATGATTTGCAAACAAAAAGAAATTCAGAGCCTTGATTTTTTACCTTCGGTGCTACTCCGTGGTGTTTCTTTTGCATCAAGGAAAAAGAAAGGCAAATAAAACATAAGCTCAAATTACAATTTTGCGTTTGATTTGAATTTTAGAAAGGTTAAATGAAAGCACTCTTTCAACTTAATCTTTCAATCCAAGTACTGAAAAAACTCTCTTTTTACCGCTTCGTCGTGGAATTTGCCTGAGTAAAAACTTGTTACCGTTGCTGAAGATTCGTCTTTAATTCCTCTAGATGATACACATAAATGCTTCGCATCGATGATTACTGCCACATCTTCAGTTCCCAAAATGCGTTTCAATTCTTCTCCGATTTGAACGGTTAAACGTTCTTGAACCTGCGGACGCTTTGAAAAATACTGCACAATGCGATTCAATTTTGAAAGTCCAATCACTGTGCCGTTTGAAATGTAGGACACGTGTGCTTTTCCCATAATCGGAACGAAATGATGCTCGCAATTACTGTAAAATGAAATGTTCTTTTCAACTAACATTTCGTTGTATTGATATTTGTTTTCAAAAAGTGCAATCTTTGGTTTGTTAGCAGGATTCAAGCCTGAGAAAATTTCTTGAACGTACATTTTAGCGACCCTGTAAGGCGTTCCCTGCAACGAATCATCGGTTAAATCCAAACCTAAAGTCTCCATGATTGCTTTAAAATGTATCGCGATTTCATCAATTTTTTCAATGTCAGATAATGCAAAAGCATCCGCGCGCATCGGCGTTTCAACAGAAGTTAAAATATGTTCGTCGCCAATTTGGTCGTGTAATTCTTGTAATGTTTGTGTTGACATAAGGTTTTCTTAATTCGTGTGTAATAGTATAAACAAGGTTTAAGAAGTTTTGTTTAACTTATTTTTGAAAAGATTAAACAACATTCTTCTTTCAATGAAAAACAGTATTTTTAGCCTTCTAAAAACTGACCCATAAGCACATGAAAACGAAGTTAAAAACACAACATAAACAAGGAGCGATTGCCATAATTCGCAAAACGGTATTTAATTTATTTCCTTCCTATCGTGGTTCCGGTGGACGTGTTTGTTTTATCTCCGACAATTGGAAAGAAGTTCACATCAAATTGCGCTACAGCTGGAAAACAAGGAATTACGTCGGCTCTGTTTTTGGAGGAAGTATTTATGCCGCTTTGGATCCCATTTATATGACACAATTGATTTGTATTTTGGGGAAAAACTACGTGGTTTGGGACAAAGATGCTTCTGTGAAGTTCATTAAACCGATTAAGAATACAGTGTATGCGCGCTTTTTGATTACCGATGAATTGCTTCATGAAATCAAAGAAACCATAGAAAAAAATCAGAAAGGAAATTTTGTTTTGAGCACTCAATTTGAAGATGCTAATGGAACCGTTTTTGCTTTGGTTGAAAAAACCATTTACATAGCCGACAAGGAATTTTATAGTAAAAGACAGGCGAAGTAATAGTTATTTAATATTTACTCCCACTGAAAGTAAGATTCGCTGTGGCGAACGCAGAAAATTAATGTTAAAGTGATTAAAATTCGGTGGATTTTCCTTTTTGCGAATCTACAAGAAACCATATTTTTTAATTGAAGAGATTCGGGAATTTCTGTTTCGTTTCTTTCAAAACATCTCCATCGCTTTGAATTCTACCTTCTTGAACTGCTGTCAATCCTTCATCAATAGCTTGTCTTTGCTCATAAGTAAGCTCTAAAACATTACTATTATTATTCAGTTCTGTTGTCTTCACAAAGCTGAAGTTCTTCAATAATTCCATCACAAAAGCAACTTTATTTTCTTCTATTTCGAGCAGGATCTTCATGAGTGTTTTTTATTATTTCTCTTTAAACCGCAAAATTCAACAATTTTAACGAAAAAAATCAGGGTTTACCCCTATTGTACAAGTGATTACACTACTCTAACTTTGATAACACCTAAACCACTAATTACGAAACAGAAATGCAACTTATACCCCTTCTTTTGTATCTTTGGTAAAGATTCAGTAGAAAGCAAGCCAACGCTTCATTTTGCCGCCTTCTTTTTGCGTGAAAAAGGAAAGAAATTTTAAACAAAAA
>RFNX01000143.1 GCA_009926905.1 Flavobacteriales bacterium | reverse complement strand
AATTGAATTATCACCTCCACTTGCAGCAGTAGTACTTCCAATTTGAGATGGAGCAACTCCAGTACAAATTGTCTCACCAGTTGAAGAGATTTCTCCAGAAGTGAATTGAGGACGAACAGTGACAGTGGTTGTGTTACTAGCCGAACTGGTACAACTTGAAGTTGAAGCAACAACCGTATAGTTATTTGTTATTGTACTTGCTGTAGCATTAGCTAATGCAGCGGTTGTTTGTGTTTCTGCAGTTGCTGCTGCTGGTGCCCCAGTTCCTGACCATGTATAAGTATAGAACGAAACATTTCCATAGCCCGAAGCAATAAGGTTGGTTGCATTGAATGATGCATTATTTATTGCGTTGGCATTGCTGCCATCAAAACTGTAGTTGGCTATTAATCCAGTTGTATTTGAAGGTACAACTAAATTCATGTCAGCTAGTATTTGAGCAGTTGAACGAGCAGTACTCCAAATTCTTGCATTGTCAATTTCACCCCAAGCTTGTGTTGCAGTAAAACCATTCATCAATTGTACTGTATTGTTTGACTTCCAACTTATTGTTCCAACTATATTTCCATTTACATAAAATGTAGTTTGACTTCCTGTGCCGACAGCTGCAATGTGATGCCATCCGGCTGAAAGAGAAGATAGATTAAACCCAGATGATTTAAAGCCAACTGGCCCATTCGCAGCAGTATTAGACCAAGAGCCTAGTATTCCATTTTCAGCAAGAACTTGGTGATCTCCGCTTCCTGTACTGTTTCTGAATAATGTATTGTATGTACCTGAACTATTCAAAGGAAATTTTGTCCAAGCTTCAAGCGTCCAGTTTGCACCAATTGTTGCCTCTGGAATAGTTACTTGAGCAGCAGCTGAAGTAGCTGTTAAAGATTTACCGCTTGGTGCTAAATTACTTGCCGTTAAACCTACAGTAGTTCCAGCACACACTGGGCCGTTGTTAGTTGCTGTTGCAGCAGGAATAGTTCTTATCGTTACATCAACTTGATCAGACGCTGAACATCCATTTTGGGTAACACTAACTGTATATGTTGTGTTTGTTGTTGGTGAAACATTGATAGTTTGAGTTGTCGCTGTTGTTCCAGAAGGACTTGAAGACCAAGAGTATGTTGGTGCTGAAAAAGGAGGAATAATATTGACGTAATTCTGTGCAATTGTTGTTGCTTGAGGAATGGTATATTGTAATCCACTTGTACCTGCAAATAATAAATAATAGACTCTTTGCACACCAGTAAGATTAGATAATGTTTGATCAGATAAATTTGTATTCGCTGGCGATGGTACCGTTTGTGTAACTGAGCTACCATTGGGTATAATGAACAATTGATTTATTGAAGGATCTCCAGCACCATATACTTGTTTAAACAAACATTTATAAGTCACTCCATTCGCTGTAACATCAAAAGTAGTTGCGTTTTGAGTACCAGTTCCATCTGCACCATTATCACCAGTTATGCTAATTGAACTCAAACTGTTAACATTGGCAACTAAAGTAAAAATTGAACCTGAAATATATCGTGTAAAGTAAGCCCCACCGGTACCAAAACTAGCAGAAGAAACAACGGTATTGTCAGAATAAGGAATGGATGATGTGATGTTGGTATTAAACAAGTTTCCTGTATCATACATGTCAAGACCCCCATCAGATATACTTGTGCCATTAACACCATTTGTACCGTCCATTGTAAAAGTATACCTAGAAGGGATACTACTTAATAAGGTAGAACTGTTTGTATTTATCGCAGCTAAAACTTGATCTAAATCGTTTGCTGGAGTTGCTGATACAGCTAAACCTACAGTATTTCCTGAACAAATAACTTGATCAAAACCAGCATTCACATTTGAAGGACCAGGACTAAATGCTACCTGTGTATTTCCATTCGTTGTACAACCATTAGAAGTTGCTGAAAATGTATAAGTTCCTGCAGCAGCACTTGTTGGACTTGAAATAGATGGGTTTTGCAATGAAGAAGTAAATCCATTTGGTCCTGTCCAACTAAATGAAGTTCCAGTATTGGTTGTACCTGTAAAATTTATAGTAGAACCTGCACAAATAGGCGAATTACTAGATGCAACAGCTGTAGGGGATGGATTAACAGTTACAAGAACAGGAGTTCTTGTTGCAGAAGGACAACCAGGTGCATCGTTCCAAGAAATAATAATTTGTCCATTGCCTGTTTG
>RFNX01000144.1 GCA_009926905.1 Flavobacteriales bacterium | reverse complement strand
AAACTTACTGTCGCTGGTAACAAAGATGCATCAGGGTCATTTGCAGTTTTTGAAGCATTCGGGATGATAATACTTACATCCGTTGGCACAACACCAGTTGACCAGTTACTTGGAGTATTCCATGCACCAGCCAAACTTCCGTTTGCTGCTCCTAACCACATTGGTACGGTTGTTTCTTTTTGACCCAACATCCAGTATTTTGTAAATAAGGTATTTCCTTCGGTTGCCAAGAACTCAACACCGTGGCCGGAAGTCTCAATCCAATTCTCCGTTGTATTCAAGTTGGTTTGACCTTGTTCGTGTGGCGTTCTTCCTGCATAAGGAAGGTCATGGTTCCAAACTACTAAGTTCGCTTCTGTATTACCATTCAATTCTGAATCGAAATAAGGGAAACGAGCAGTAAACAACACTTCTTCTGAACCGCCTGTGCGTAAAATTTGAACCAAACGTCGCACTGCTGCACCTCCGATTAACTCATCACCTGTTGCGAAATCATTTGTTCCGTCTTTGTCAACATGTAAACCTTCGTTTCCTTTTGTTGAAACGACTGTAATTTGAGATGGTAAAGATGCGCCACCATTTTGGTCAAATGTCAATTGCATGTCTTTGTTACCAAAAGCATACGAAACGCCATCACTAAATGAAGTTCTTCTCACTTTTCCTGAAACATCGCCTGCTCCTGTTACTGTTGCACTTGAACCTAATGTCAAAACTGCCGAATTTAAATCATTGAATTGACTTGTTCCATCTGCTGAGTTGGTGTTCCCATAGTTGCCATAAGATTGAACTAAATCTAACAATCCATTTGTAGCATCTGGGTTAGAATTGTTCAAATTCAGAATACCATTCACTGTAAAGTTGCTAGATGCTAAAACGCGGTTGCTATTCAATGTTAGGTTATTAACCGCTGCACTAAACACACTCGCTGGCAAAGTCAATAATGATGAGTTTCCAAATACTAAAGTTGCACTTGCATTGCTCGCATCAATAGAACCTGATGTTCTAGAAATTGTTGAACAATTAATATTCAAAGTATTTGCACCCAAAGTCAAGATTCCGTCTGTTAAGGCTAAAGCATTAGTAACGGAAACTGTTCCTGCTAATGTTTTAGAGCCTGAACCTGTTGTTCCAAGATTGTAATAAGAAACAGCAACAACATCTTGAGAACCTGAACCACTGTAATTTACTGTTCCTGTGGAAGGTGTAAATGTTCCCGTGATTACCAAAGGTGTTCCGATGAAAGAAAGGTTCAATGTGTTTGCCCCTAAACTTAATGTGGAAGATGCACCAACTGTTACAACACCTGAAACGTTTGTTGTTCCAGCTAATGTTTTTGTTCCGCCTGTTGCCGTTTGTAAATTAGAATATGTTAAGGCTGGTATCGTTTGAGTTCCTGAACCATTGAAGCTAACTGTTGAACCTGCTGTTGGTGTTGCCCATGTTCCATTGTTGGTTAAACTTCCTGCAATGTTCAAAATCGCTGAAGCATTGTTCAATGTAAAGGTACTTCCACTTTCAATTGTCATGTTGTTAACTGAAACTGTACTTGCATTTAAATTCGAAGCATTTGCAACACAGCCTGTTACGGAAGGGAAGAACACATTCGCTGAAGATGAATTAGGAAACCCACTTGGTACAGTATAAGCTGAACCATTCCACTGTCTCCAGTTGGCTGTTGTTGCCCAATCTGAACTTGTTGTTCCTGTCCACAAGAAATCGCCATTTGATAATGTAGAAACTGTACTTGGCGTATTGATTGTAACAGTCCAAGTTCCTGTAGAAACTGTTGGTGTTAAATTACATGTTCCATCTACAGCATAACGTCTAAAACTTGTTGTAGAACTTAATGCTGGTGGAGTGTATGTAGCAGATGTTGCTCCTACAATCGCCGCAGTATAACCATCTGCTGATGATCGCCAAGAGTAAAC
>RFNX01000145.1 GCA_009926905.1 Flavobacteriales bacterium | reverse complement strand
TATTGCATTATCACCTCCACTTGCAGCTGTTGTACTTCCAATTTGAGATGGAGCAACTCCAGTACAAATAGTTTCACCTGTTGTAGCTATTGCACCCGCTGTGAATTGTGGACGAACTGTGACAGTTACATTACTATTATTAGAACAACCTACTGATGAAGTTGCGGTTGCTGTGTAGGTTGCCGTCGATGCAGGTTTTGCATATACAGTCATAGCTGCTGTTCCAGTGTAAGCCGTTGTTGCAGTTGGATTGGTATATAAATCAGTTGTAGAAGACCAAATAAAATTAGTATTAAATTTTGATACAACAATATTGTCAATTAACCAACCATAATAGTAAACTGAACCATCTGTAGTATATCTAAATCGAAACTTAAATTGATTTGTTAAACCATCAGCAGGAATTGTAAATGATTCTGTTTTCCACATACTATTTGAAGGAACAGATGCTGAAGAAGTGATAACTGAAGACCAGTCTGTATAACTTACTGTGGAAAACCTTACTTGATTCGCTGTAAATATCGTATTGGAGGCAGCACCTGAATAGTTAGCAACTGGGAAATTATTCCATGTAGTACCTCCATCTGGTGAGTATTGAACAAATCCATAATCTAAAGCAGATGATGAATTCTCCATTGCAGCAATATGAGAAAATTGAATAGTAGCGAAAGAACAATTTGTTAAATCAACATTGCTGGCCAAAGTCAAAGATTGGGTTGCAGAGGCAGTAGCGGTATTAAATCTTAATGAGTTTGTACCTGCTGAAAAATAAGTACTATTTTGAGTATTGGTTCCATTATTCGAAACACCAAAATCGGTTACACCAGATTCAAACCCTTGAGAATAACCGGTTGATGTTGAAGTTGTAGAACCATTCCCTCCTGAAGCAGTCAATGCTTGAATGCTACCACTACAAATTGTAGTTGAACTTGGTGTTATTGAAATTGCAGAAGGTAAAGCATTAACTGTTACAGTAACATTAGCAGTTGCAGAACAGCCGTTGTTTGCTCCTCCACTAGCATCATTTGCAGTGACAGTATATGATGTTGTTGCCGATGGCGATACAGAAACACTTGATCCAGTTCCTAAACTATTTGACCATGTATAGGTATAGCCTGCATTTAAGCTACTTGCTGTTAATGTTGCAGATTGCCCTGAACAAATTGTAGGACTTAAAGCGCTTGCTGAAATGGTTGGAGCAACTGTTACTGTTTGAGTTACTGCAACTCTTGCACTTTCACAATTTGCATTTGCTTCTGAAACGTAGAATGTAGTATTTGTTGAAACAGGATATGCAGTTAGTGAATTTCCTGTTTGTCCAACTATAGCAGTTCCTCCAGTTGCTACAGTGTACCATCTAAAAGTATTTCCTCCTACTCCAGAACCTGTAACAGAACATGTTGCATTTTGAGTACCACAAACACTTGTACTATTTGCTGTTGGTACTGCAGGCATTGGGTTAATTGTTACAGTTGAAGTAGTTAATGAACTTGAACAACCCGTTGTAGGATTTGTAGCTGTAGCCGTAAATGTAGTTGCTACAGGTGATGTTGTATTATTTACAGCTGTTGTTGTTCCTGTTGCAGCATTTATAGCTGGAGTTGTGTTCCATGACCAATTGAAGCTAGCTGAATTATTTGTAGGAACTTGTGCATTAAAAATCATTACTGGTCTAGTGGTAGCAGTTGTAGCACCTGTGAATGTAGTACAATTTGAACCAGAAGCGCCCGTTAATAAATATGAAGTTGCCGTGTATCCTGGACTAGCCATTGACATAGTAGCAGAAGAATTACAAGCATAATCATGACAAACATTAATAATAATATTGCTTGTCCCATTCCAATTAAATGGAGTGGAAAAAGTATGTGTATTATTTCCAGAAATTGGAGTATAAGAAGCAACACTATAAACTTGAGTAAATCCAGTACTTTCTAATGTTGAAGTCATGTTTGAATTGAACTATGTGCCATGCTTATTGAAAAATTTGCCAAAGCACTACCAGTTGATGTCGTAACAAAAGTCAAACTATTTATATTTCCTGGATTTATTCCAGCAGAAGTCAACTCTGAAGCAGTTATTAAAAATTGGGTTTTATTTGCAGTACAACTACCACCTCGATATGGACCTCCTGTAAGAGTAGTAGTCGATTGAGTTCCCAGAGTAGCATTACCTGTACCTATAGCATTTATAACAGCTGCTAAACTTATTGTACTTCCAGCACATATTGGTGCTGGTGTTGCTGTTGCTGAAGTAATTGCTGGCTGTGGATTTACCGTTACTCCTTGTGTACTTGTAATAACGCATCCTCCACTTGTAGCTGTGGCAGTTAAAGTATAAGTATAAGAACCAGCAACAGTTGGTGTAATAACCGCAGGATTTGTCGTTATTGGTGTAGATGCACCACTACCTGAAGTACTTGACCAACTGTAAGTAAATGAAGGAGAACTAGAAGTAGATGTTGCAGTTAAAGTAACATTGGAATTGGCACATACTGTACTTGCTGAAGAACCAATGCTTACACCTGTTACCGAAAGTGTAACTGCATTTGAAGTAACAGCTGTACACGGTGATGAACCAGAGACAATGACACGATATTTGTTTTGATCAAGTGAATTTGTCAATGTTGAAATAACATATGATGAAGAAGTTGATGTTCCTGGTGCAGATGCCCATGTTGAACCTCCATTCGTACTCACTTGCCATTGATAAGTTAAACCAGAACCAGTTGCTGAAACTGAAAAGTTGCATTTGATGCATTCGAACAAGCAGTTTGATTTGATGGTTGTGTTGTTATTGCAACAACATCATAAACTGTTAATATAGCAGCATCTGAATTAATTGCACCACTGTTCAATGTACAACGGTATTGTTCGGTTGAATTCGAAGAAGTTAATCCTGATAATACTAAACTTGTTCCAGTTTCACCTGAAATATCAGTCCAAGTTGAACCTCCATTTGTACTTTTTTGCCATTGATATGTTGGTAATGTTCCAGAAGTTGCAATAGTAAAGGTCGCTGTTCCATTACTACAAATGGTTGTTGAAGCTGGTTGAGATGTTATTGCAGTAGTACTTATGGTTAACGTTGCAGCATTAGATGTTACTGAAGTACAAGGCGCTGTTCCAGAAATAACACATCGATATTGATTTCCAGCCATTCCAGCCGTTACAGCATATTCTGTGTAAGACGCACTATTTGCATTTGTAATATTTGTCCAAGAAGAACCACTGTTTGTACTTAATTGCCATTGATAAGTCAATCCGGTACCAGCTGCGACAACTGTAAAAGTTGCATCAGTTCCAGCAATTGAAACGGAGTTATTTGGTTGGGTACTAATTGAAACAACTGTATTTACAGTAACACTTGCTGTTGTTGTGTTCTGACAGCCATTCGCATCTGTTCCTGTAATGGTATAAATGGTTGATGCGGTTGGATTAGCAGTAACCGTTGTACCTGTAGTTGATGATAAACCTGTTGCAACTGACCATGAATAGGATACAGCACCAGATGCTGTAATATCGGTACTACCATTACTACATATAGTGTTTGATGGATTAAAGGAAGAAGCAATCGTTGGTAAGCTAAACAATGTCATAGCTGATGGACTTGTTGCTGTATTTGCAGAAGTTGTTACAACAATATTTCCAGCTTGAGGTGAGGCATCTGTTGTTACAACAATTTGCGTAGCAGTATTTGATACAATAATACAAGCCTCGCCATTTAAAGTAACTGATGAAGCTGAACCTAAATTAGTTCCTGTAATTGTAATGGTTGTAACAGCATTTGGACAAGCAGATGTTGGAGAAAAAGAGCTTATCGCTGGACCAACAGCAGCGTAAGTAAAATATCCTGTGTAGGCTGCAGAAGTAATTGCCGTGGCAGTGCGCAATGCATTTGGTGTTCCAGATACAAAGTTGGAATTCGGTGTAATCGTATTGTAAGTACCTCCAGCTGTTGCTGACTGCGCAATAATATTTCCAGAAACAATTTGAGCATCGTTTAGACCAATGAAGCAATTTGTTAAGTTTCCAGACCCTGATGTAACCAATGCTTCCCAACGATCAGTAGAAAGTGGATTAGCAACACCATTACCAGCTGTACCAGAGTTGGTATTAAATGCCTGACCTCTTAAAACAACTGCTCCTCCACTTGTTGTAGTTGGGTCAATATTTACAGGCAAATACGTTGTGCCATCACCTACTGGAAATAAGGTAGTTGCATCATAAGTTCCTGAAGCTGTTCTGCTTGCAGCAAAAGTTCTTGCAAATGGACCTGTGATTTGACCAGCAGTGTAAACTAATGTTCCAGCAGTTGTTGTTGTCCCTAAAGTTAATAAATTAGTACTTGTTGTATTGATTTTACCATCCGTCATGGTCAATGTACCACTAATTGACAAAGGTATTGAAATGGTAACACCTGTAGCATTCGTATTATTTATTATTAAACTATTTAGGTTGGCTATTGGACTAGAAACAAGATTTGAAAAGGTTCCTGAGCCAGAAATAGTTTGAGCATTTGGACAGGCTGCAACCGCAACACTAGTTGTATTAGGATTTCCTATTGCGAAATTTGCTATAGAAGAAACTAAAACTCCATTGTTTATAATATTACCTCCAATAACTACAAGATAAGAACCAGTAAAACGAGCTTCAGAGCCAGTTGAAATATTCAGATTTCCGAATAATCCAAGTCCTTCTGGGAATGTAACAAATCTGTTACCTGATAAAACAGTCGTGTTTATAATCAAATTTCCAAAATTCAACCTTCCTGAAGAAATATAAGGATCAATGATAAATCCACCGGCATTTGTTGTTGTATTTGTTGAAACCCCATTTCCTATATTTAAGGTGTGTAAAGAACTTGCATTTGCAATTGTAGTAGAAACGCTATAACCAACTGAATAATCTGTTGCAGCAGTTCCAACATGAGGATCCACAACCGTTATGCTACCACCTGTTAAATTAACGTTAGATGTGGTGAAATATAAAATAGAAGTTCCTGTTAAAACCGAACCAACAGTACTTCCACCATTATTTCCATCAATGTTAATATTTCCTGAACTTTGATTGAATGTTGAACCAGAAGTAGAAGATAGATTTCCATTCACATTCAATGTTCCTCCACTTACTGTAAGTGTTCCACTATTAGCAAGTGGCGTATTATTTAAAGTACATCCTACCGTTAAATCTCCAGATGAAACAGTTAATGTACCACCAGAGTTAATGGTTAAATTTCGAGATACATTTGCTGCCGAGTTTACGGTAACATTATGACCATTGGCAATCGTAACGTTTGCTGAACATGTTGGTACGATTCCTCCTACCCAGGTAGCACCTACATTCCAGTTTCCAGTTGCAGCAGAAGTTACACCAGTAGTCGTTAGAGTCTGAGAAGAACTATTGACACTTGGGCATGTTCCGTTACTTCCTCGAACTCTAAACCAATACGAAGTACTTGCTGAAAGACCTGTGACGCTGAATGTATTTACATTACCAACATTCAAACCATTATATCCACTAACTAAACTTGTAAATGCAGCATCAGTAGCAACATCAAGTAAATAGGTTGAGGCTCCGTTTTGTGTCCAATTTGCACTGAAACTGTAGATAGAGATATTTGTAGCTGCAGATGAGGTTGGTGCAGAAGGTATGGCTAGTGTGCTAATGTTAAGTGCAACAGATGTTTGGGTACACCCATTGTCGGCAGTCACTGTGTAATCAGCAGCAGCCAATACTGTTGTTGGAGTACCAGTAACATCCCCTGTTGAAGTGTTTAATGACAATCCAGCTGGCAAAGCAGGAGAAACTGAAAAGACTATTGATCCAGCGCTAGCAGCCAATGTTTCTGTATTTGGTGTAATCGGTGAACTTAAACAATAACTCGCAGGATTGGTTGCATAAGTTAACCCAGCTAAACTAGTTCCTGGACATGAAATAGTTGCTTGAGAAAAATTAGTAGTTGATGTGCTGTAAACAGGACCACCACATACATTTGTATTGTAAGAAAATACCCAATAATAGTATGTTGTTCCACCTAATAAACTTGTTGATGTCCATGAACTAGCTGTTGTACTAGCATATTCTATGAAACCAATCGCATTTGAACCTACCGTGTAGGTTGTTCCATTGCTTGGGTTGGTTGTGTATTAGAAGTTGTTCTCACAACCAAATAACCAGTTGGAGGTGTTGTTGCTGCTGTGAAGGATGCACTGATTGAAGTAGTTGTTTGTGCCGACGAAGAAGCTGAGGCAGCCAAATCAGTTGGAGCGGTTGGACCCGGAGTAATGGCAACTTGAACTCCACTTGATGTTACTGGACAACCATTAAGCGTTGCTGTACATGTGTATGTTGTAGTTGCAGTTGGAGAAACAGAAAGTGGGTTAGTTGAGCCAACGGTTGTTGTTCCGTTTGACCAAGAAAACGCTGAAGGCGTTGACAAAATAGTTATTGTATAATCTTCACATTCTCCAGAACCAAAACTAGTTGATTGATTCCCTGATCCATTAGTAGAACCATTATTCCTTGACCTAACTCGCATTTTAGTTACACCAGTAGTAGCTGTTCCAGGTACAGTAATTGAAACACTTCCTGTAAATGCGTTTATATATGGTTGATACCATTCTGTAGATTCAAAACTTCCATTTCTATTCCAGTCAATCCAAACGGACACAATTGCTGCTAAATCACTTTGTGTAGATACATTTACTGTGTAGGTCTGATTAAGATATAACGTTGTTGTTGTTGAACTTGATGGTACATCAATGTAGTAGGAACTCTCACAAGCAGATGTTCTTGAAAGTGTATTTAAAGACACATTTAA
>RFNX01000358.1 GCA_009926905.1 Flavobacteriales bacterium | reverse complement strand
TTGGCGAAATATCTAAATGATAGGGGTCATACAAAAAACCGTCTCTGATTTTTAGATACAATTTAACAGCAATTTCAGTTTTTGAAGGAAGACTTCGAAACTCTTCAATATATTCTTGAATCCATTGACTTTCGAAATCAATATTAACTGAGGATTTTAAAAATTCTTCCATCCCTGACTTATTTGATTTAAAATGGAATGAGGTAATTCTGATGCATCTAGAATCAAATGTGCTCTTTTATAAATCGGTTCTCGTTTCATTAATGAATCTACAATATATTCTCGTAGATTACTATTAGATTTCAGAAGAGGGCGTTTGCTGTCATTTTCTAGTCTATTGTACAAAGTAGTGGGATCAGCACTTATATATACCACAAATCCACTATTCAACATTTTTGTCATGTTGTCGTTAAAGCATGGAAAACCACCACCTGTTGAAATCACTCTACTTTCATTATTGAAACATATTTCTTTTAAAACTTCAGATTCAAGAGAACGAAAATAGTCTTCACCATTTTTATTAAAAATTTCGTCTATTGGTTGGTTTTCAAGTTGAATTATTCGTTCATCTGTATCTAAAAACTTTAGATTCAATTTTACTGCTAAAGCCTTTCCAAGAGTAGTTTTACCACTTCCCATGAATCCTACTAAAAAAATGATGTTTTTTTTCTTCAATGGCTTTGCTGATTTTCAATTACTTAAAGTAAATATCAAAATTCTTTTCAAATTTATACTATTTTTGTTTTGTAGAACCACAAAAAGTACATATATTTGCAACCGCAAAAACGATCTCGTAGCTCAGCTGGTAGAGCAATACACTTTTAATGTATGGGCCCTGGGTTCGAATCCCAGCGAGATCACATAAAGCCTTTCGTTTGAGAGGCTTTTTTGAGTTTTAAACGTTTTTTCCTCTAAATTTAATTAAAAAAGAAACGAATTAGAACCTATATTCTGAGCTTGTTTATCCATTGCTATAATTATAAGTTATATTAACTCGAGCTTGTTTTGAAAGTTTATCTATTAGGCTTTCTTCTCCACACAAAGTCAATAGAATTTTAGGTTTATAACATCCATCCGTTTTGCTCAAAATCTGATTTCGCTAAATGGAAATTTGCTGTTTTTGCAAAATAATCAAAAGTGTTTTTCGTACACAATATCCTATCAAAATCCCCAAAGCAGCACCAACAATAACATCAGAAAGGTAATGAACTCCAAGATAAATTCTACTTAAAGCAACCATTATTCCAATCGAAATTAAAACAATCAAAATCAATCGTTTATTCACTTTAAAAAAAGGAAAAATGAATGCAATCATCGCAAAGAAATTTGCTGCATGAGAAGATACAAAACCATATTTTCCTCCAGTATAAAATTCTCCTGATTTAACTTCGTAGAAATGCAACAAATGCTTCAAATGCTCATTGTGTGAAGGACGATAACGCGCAACTAAATTCTTAAAAAGATGTACAGAAATTTGATCACTGATGAAAATTGAAATCGTTAACCCGAGTAAAATCATTCCTAGGATTTTCCAAGAATACGTGCGTTTCAGTAAAAATAAGAGTAACAAATAAAAAGGTACTAAACTCAGCTTTCCTGAAAGAAACCACATAAATTCATCTAAAAACGGAGTGTGTAAACCGTTTACAAAAAGAACAAACGCTCGGTCAATCGACTCAAGCTTGTTCATCATTAAGGTGTTTCCAGATTAAATCTTTCAATTCAACTAATCCTTGTTGCGCAACAGAAGAAATGAACACAAACGGAATCTTAGGTAATTCTTTTTTCAATTCAGCTGTCAATTCATCGTCTAACATGTCGGACTTTGTAATTGCTAGTAAACGCTCTTTGTGCAGCAATTCAGGATTGTATTGCTTCAACTCATTTAAAAGGATGTTATATTCTTTTTTGATGTCGTCGCTATCTGCAGGAATCATAAACAATAACAACGAATTTCGTTCAATGTGACGTAAGAATCGAAGTCCCAAACCTTTTCCAGCGTGCGCTCCTTCAATTATTCCAGGAATGTCAGCCATTACAAATGATCGGTAATCTCTGTATGAAACGATTCCTAGATTCGGGCGTAAAGTTGTAAAAGGATAATCGCCAATTTCTGGTTTTGCGGCAGTTATAACTGAAAGTAAAGTACTTTTTCCTGCATTTGGAAAACCAACTAATCCAACATCAGCTAGGATTTTCATTTCTAAAATCTTCCACCCTTCTTTTCCTTCTTCTCCTGGTTGAGCATATCTTGGCGTTTGATTCGTTGGCGATTTGAAAAAATTATTTCCCATTCCACCCATTCCACCACGTTGAATGATATATTCTTCACCATCTTGAGTGATTTCGAAAAGCACTTCACCAGTTTCACCATCTTTAGCAAGTGTTCCCAACGGAACTTCAATGTATACATCTGCTCCTTGTGAACCTGTTTTTAAGTTTCCTGAACCGTGGGCTCCATGACCGGCTTTGATGTGTTTTTTGAACTTCAGATGCAACATGGTCCAAAGTTGTTTATTCCCGCGTAAAATAACGTGTCCTCCTCTTCCTCCATCTCCTCCATCTGGTCCACCTAAAGGGATGTATTTTTCCCTACGGAAATGCGTAGAACCTCCACCACCATTACCTGATGTACAATGAATTTTTACGTAATCAACAAAATTGTCTGAAGCCATTAGTTAGTTTAAGTGCGGTTCGATTGCCGCGTATAATTTTTCTGAAATGGCATCAATTTCGCCCACTCCATTTATTGTTGTCACTTTATTTTGCGCAACATAGTAAGGCAATACATGAATCGTTTTTGTGAAATATTCATTGATTCTTTTCAATAATTTTTCAGCTGCATCATCTGCACGACCACTCACTTTACTGCGCAACTCAATGCGTTCTTTGATCACTTCTTCAGGAACATCTAATTGCAAAACAGTATTAATTTCAAAACCTTTTTCACTTAAATAAGCATCTAAAGCCTCTGCTTGAACAACTGTTCTTGGAAAACCGTCAAAAATAAATCCATTTGAATTCGGATGTTTTTGAACTTCTTCTTCCAACATATCAATCGTTACTGAATCTGGAACCAAAAAACCGTCAGCCATAATTTGCTTCACACGTTTTCCCAATTCGGTATCGTTTTCAATGTGCGCCCTAAACATATCACCTGTTGACAAGTGCACTAAATCATATTTTTCAATTAATCGTTCGGATTGTGTTCCTTTCCCTGCTCCTGGAGGGCCGAATAGCACGATATTCAACATTTTATTTTTCTTTTAATTGATACAATTCTTTTAAATTTCTTCCTAATTCGTTATAATCCAAACCGTAACCTACAACAAATTTATTGGGTATTTCAAACCCAATGTATTTCGGTTTGTGTTTTCCTAAGTATGCTTCTGGCTTGTATAAAAGTGTACAAACTTCAACAGATTCTGGATAATTTGAATTCAACAACGCAATTACTTTGTCAATCGTAATTCCAGTATCGACAATATCTTCTAAAATAACTACATGTTTTCCAAGTAAAGAAGTATTCAAACCAATTAATTCGTCCACACGACCTGTAGTTTGTATTCCGTGATAAGAACTCACTTTCACAAAAGAAATAGCAACGTCAGATGTGAAATTTTTCATCAAATCTGAAGCAAACATGAATGCACCATTCAAAATTGCAACAAAAAGCAAATCTTTGCCTTCGTATTCTTGTTCCAATTGAATTGCTAGTTTTTTAACAGCATTCAAAATTTCATCTTCCGAAATGAAAGTATGAAAAGTTTTATCGTGAAGTTGTCTTTCGTTAAGCATAATTGATTGCAAAGTTAAGATTTTAATGCGTTAATTGAAACATTTACAAATCCAAAGCTTGGATTCGAGTTAAAATTTCAGAATTACAACTCTTGTGCAAAGCTAAATAAAAGGCAACTGAAATTCATATTAAAGAAAATTCTGTCCTTTCTCTAATATTTTAAAGTCGAAACAAACACTTCACTTATCTTTGCAACATGAGTTTAAATTGGTACAGCGAAGATATACGCATCGGGATACTTGGTGGCGGTCAACTTGGTAGAATGCTTTTGCAAGAAGCAATTGATTTAAACATTCATTTGCATTGCTTGGATCCCGATAAATATGCGCCTTGCGCTAGTATTGCTCATTCTTTTACTGTTGGAAGTTTGACGGATTATGAAACTGTATTAGAATTTGGGAAGGATAAACATTTAATAAGCGTTGAAATAGAGAATGTTAACATCGAGGCTTTGGAAACATTGGAAAATACTGGTATTAAAGTGTTTCCTCAACCTCATGTTTTGAGATCGATTAAAGACAAAGGACTTCAAAAGAACTTTTATAAAGAAAATAACATTCCGACTTCTGCTTTCACTCTGATTGAAAACAAAGCTGAATTGTTGGAAAAAGTCCACTACCCAATAGTTCATAAATTACGAACTGGTGGCTACGACGGTCGTGGTGTAAATGTTTTGAACAACGCTGAAGAAGCTCAAAATTCATTTGACGCCCCTTCTATTTTAGAAGAAAAAGTAGCTTTCGTTAAGGAACTTTCAGTGATTGTTGCAAGAAATGAAAGCGGTCAAACGAAAGCCTTTCCTGCGGTTGAATGTGAATTTAATCCCGAAGCTAATTTGGTTGAATTTCTATTTGCACCTGCAGAAATAAGTTCAGAAATTGAAAAAAAAGCAGAAGCATTGGCTATTTCCGTGATTGAAAAATTAGGAATGGTTGGAATATTAGCTGTTGAATTGTTTTTGTGTGCTGATGGAACTTTGTTAGTAAATGAAATTGCACCTCGTCCACACAACAGCGGTCACCATACGATTGAATGCAATGTTACTTCGCAATTTGCACAACATCTACGAGCAATCTTGAATTTACCTTTGGGTTCAACTGAAATCATGCAAGCTGGTGCGATGATTAATTTGTTGGGAGAAAAAGGTTTCGAAGGAAAAGCGCATTATGATGGATTAGAAAAAGCTTTAGAAATTCCTGGTGTTTATCCGCATATTTATGGAAAAGAAATCACTAAATCGTTTCGTAAAATGGGACATGTAACGATTGTAGACATAAACATAGAACTTGTAAAATCTAAAGCAAAAAAAGTTCAAAGATTGATTAAAGTGATTAGTAAATAATTATTCATTTCAAAGTCTGTTCTGAACACATCACTCATTTTGTTGTTAGTTTTGCATCGTGCAAGCAACAGATAATCAAACTTTACAAGATTTAGAGTTTAAAGTCATCACAGAATGGCTCGATCAATTTTGTATTGGTAAAACAGCACAATCAAAAATTTCGATTAACACCTTCTAATAATTTCAATAAACTTGAATTCGATTTAAAGCAATTAAATGAGCTGCGACAAATTCGAATTGTGAACGAAACGCTTCCTGCAATTGACTTTGAAGAACTTGATGAAGAACTAAAATTACTTGGAATTCAAAATGCAGTGATTTCAATTGAAGGATTTCGTCGCATTTACCAAGCTTCTGATTTAATCAATCGTTTATTAAAATTCTTTGACGATCGAAAAAATCGCTATACTTTGTTAGAATTGATTTTGGATGAATGTGTCATCAACGAAGAAATCAATAAAAGCATCGATAAAGTTTTTGATCGAGGTGGAAATGTCAAAGACGATGCCTCTGTTGAATTGGCTGAAATTCGTCAACGTATCAAAGTACTTCGCAATCAAATCAATCGCAACTTTGAAAAGGAAATGCGAAAATTACTCAAAGACAAACTTTTGGGCGAAGTAACGGAAGGTTATGTTAGCGAACGTCGTGTGTTGACGGTAATTTCATCTTTCAAAAGAAAAGTTCCTGGGAATGTCCACGGTTCAAGTAAAACTGGAAGTTTGACGTATGTCGAACCAATTATAAATGTTCCGTTGAACAACGAAATGGAATTTTTATTAGACGATGAACGCAAAGAAATTCATCGCATTTTAAAACAACTTACGAAAGTGATTTCTGAGTTTGCACCTTTGATTCAAGCTTACCAAAAATCACTAGTTCAATTTGATTTCTTAAATGCAAAATGTAAATTAGCTTTAGAAATGAATGCCATTCTTCCTAGATTGAATCGAAAAGTTGATTTTGAATGGGTGGAAGCATTTCATCCGATTCTTCGCAAAAACAATTCGCTTTTAGGTAAAGAAACCAAACCTCAGCGCGTAATGATGAATGGAAATAACAGAATGTTGGTTATTTCAGGTCCAAACGCAGGTGGAAAAAGTATCACTTTGAAAACAATTGGTCTGTTGCAATTGATGCTTCAATCAGGCTTACTAATTCCTGTTCATGAAAATAGTAAAGTGTGTTTTTTTCAACAAATACTTTCTGATATTGGCGACAATCAATCCATTGAAAATGAATTAAGTACATATTCCTACCGATTGCAACGCATGAACCATTTTTTGGAGGTTTCGAATCATCGAACATTGTTGCTTTTGGATGAATTCGGTACTGGTTCGGATCCCGAATTAGGAGGAGCTTTAGCAGAAGTTTTCTTCGAAGAAATATACAATAAATCAGCCTTTGGTGTCATAACCACACACTACGGAAATATCAAACTGAAAGCCAACGTTTTGAAAAATGCAGTAAATGGCTGTATGCTTTTTGATTCTGATACTTTGAAACCAAAATATGAATTTGCGACAGGTCAACCGGGCAGTTCATTTACGTTTGAAGTGGCGACAATGAATGGTATTTCAAATAAAATCATTGAAACTGCTAAAGGATTATTAGATGAGAAAAAAGTGAAATTAGATCGCTTGCTAAATGATTTACAAAAGGAAAAAAATTACTTAGAGCGACTAACAAAAGAACATCGTGAAGCACAAGATAATGCTGAAAAAGCACGCCAATCTTTTACAGATCGTAAAGAACGTTTGGAAGAACGTTTAAAATCCACTCAAACCGTTTCTGAAAATCAAAACAAACAATTAGTTGCAGGAAAAAAGATGCTGTCATTCATTGAAAAATTCAATGTAAAGTCTCGTAAAAAGGACGCTAATAACTTATTGATTGAAGAATTAAGAACTTTCCTTCGCATGGAAAAGTCTAAAACAGAGATTAAAATTCAGCAAGAGAAAGAGAAAATTCCAGTAAAAGTTTCACAAAAGAAACAGAAGAAAATAGAGGTAGTTGTCGATCAATATCAGCAAGACAAAATCATTGTGGGATCATCGGTTCAGTTAATAAGTACGCGACAAAAAGGAACTGTAGAATCTATCAATGGCAAGCAATTGACTGTTATTTTTGATAATTTACGCCTGAAAGTTGAACGTGAGAAATTGCAGTTTTTGAAATAAAAACTTATTCCACAACAATCTTTTGAACAAAAGCTTTTTCAACTCCTTCAATTTGAATGAAGTAAATTCCTTTTGGAAGTTTCGAAGACTCGATTTTTACTTGTCCATTTGACAAATTGCTTTTGAGCATCGTTTTTCCATTTACGTCACTAATTGCAAAACTTGCGTCTTTGTAAATTGAGCTTTGAATTGTAAAACTATCTTTTGTTGGGTTCGGAAAAATTTTGAAATCTAAAGAACTCAATTCAGAAATGCTTGAAGTTGAATTTGGAAATAAAAACGTATAGGCTGCTCCAAATTCTCGTGCCCAATACCATTCGCTGTGAGCACCGTCAGTATGAGTTAATAATTTTGCATCTTGTGCATTTACACCCTTTGAAATGAATGCGTTCCGTGCGGTTTGCATGTCACTAACGAGCGTTGAAGATTCAGTTGTTCCTCCTAAAAAATAGATTTTAAGAGGTGTATTTGTAAAATCTTTGCTGTTAATATAATTCATTACATCGTTGCGTGCAAACCAAATAGATGGTGAGAAAATTCCAACTTTACCAAAAGACTCAGGGTATTTTGCAGCTCCGTAAAGTGAAATCAAACCTCCCATTGAACTGCCAATTAATCCTGTATTAGAAGCTTCCGTTTTTGTTCTGAAATTCGCATCGATGTAGGGTTTCAATGTATTTTTTATAAAATCAATGTATTCATCCCCTTGACCTCCACCGTATTGCGCATTTACCCACGGAGAATATTCATTGATGCGTTCTGAACCACCGTTTTCAATTCCAACAACGATTGCACCATAATTTCCTTGACTTTGCAAAGCAGCTAAGGTTTCATCAACTTTCCATTCGCCTGAAAAAGAAGTACTTTGGTCGAATAAATTTTGACCGTCATGCATGTAAATAACAGGATAATTTTTATTTGTTGCGGTAGCATAATCATTGGGTAAATACAACCAAATCTTACGATTTCGATTTAGTTGTGGCATCGAAAAACTATTTGATAGAATTTGAACGTTTGCATTTGCAGTACTTGATCCGCTTGCAGGTAAATCTTCCCAACCTTCAATCGTTAAATCAAGATTAGACCCATTGGCTGTGTTGTATGTGCGATTTGGGATAAATGTTCCTTGTGCTGTTCCTTCTGGAGTGTCCCAATT
>RFNX01000319.1 GCA_009926905.1 Flavobacteriales bacterium | reverse complement strand
GCTTCTGTAAGGCGTTTTGAATTTCGGATGAATGTGACCAAAAACTTTGAATGGTAACAAACCATCTTTTGCCATTCCTAAGAAAACACGCGTTTGTCCCAACATCATTACGAGCATCACTGAAATCAAACCTGCTACAGCGGCAATTGTAATTAATATTGTTGCCCATTTCAATCCAACACCTTCAAATGCTGAAGCTACTGGTGCTTTCATATCTAATTCGTTGTATTTTACCATTCCTGTTAATACTAAAGAGACCAAAATATATAAAACAGTACAAATTATTAATGATGCAATGATTGCAAAAGGAACGTCTTTTTTCGGATTTATAGCTTCACCAGATTGTGTAGAAACTGCATCAAAACCAATATAGGCAAAGAAAACAATAGAAGCAGCAGTAATAACACCACTCCAACCAAAGTGTCCTGTTCCATCTTTATCAACAATTCTCTCTGGAACAAATGGAGCATAATTATCCATATCAATATAGAAGAATCCAACGAAAATTACGAAAAGAACAACAGCAATCTTTAAAATTACAATTAAGTTATTTGTTTTAGCCGCTTCTTTAATTCCTCTAACAAGGATTGAAGTAACAAACCAAGTAATCAAAAACGCAGGTAAATTAAATGAAAATGATGGTGTTGCAACACCTAATTCTTGTGCTTTTGTAGCTGCTGTAACTGGGTCGTTCATTATCCAGAGCGGAGGGTCAATACCGCATTGATGGAGAAGCTTTTCGAAATATCCACTCCAGGCAACGGCTACAGTTGTAGCACCCATCATGTATTCAAGTATTAAATTCCAACCAATAATCCAAGCAAAAATTTCACCCATTGTTCCATAAGAGTAGGCATAAGCAGAACCTTCAACTGGTAAAACGGCAGAAAATTCAGCATAACATAAAGCAGCAAATAAACACCCAATTCCAGCTATGATAAAAGATATAGCTAATGCAGGTCCGGCATGATCATGTGCAGCAACACCGGTAAGGGTAAATATTCCTCCACCGATAATTGCCCCAATTCCTAAAGATGTTAAACCATATCGACTTAAGATGCGATTTAACTCGCTTTTTTTCATTTCTGCTTCATAAAAGCTAATGGGTTTTTTACGCCAAGGACTTCCTGCCATAGTATTAAGTTTAAATTTAGTGAGGTTAAAGATAAAATTTTCAGTGTAAAAACAACTCAAATAATTATATTAAATCAAGAGTTTCTTCTAAAGTTTTAGGATTGTAACCTAATTCTGTTCGTGCTTTTGTCAAATCAAAGCCAGTTCTTGGCGGACGTTTTGCAGGCTGATTCAAGGTTGAACTATCCGTTTTTGTTAAGGATTCCTTTGATAATTTACAATAGTTTGCAACACGTTCAACAATACCGTAAATTGAAATTGTTTCAGGACCAGAAATGTGATAAATTCCTGTTTTGTTCAATTCACAAATTCTCAAACACGCCCAAGCTAAATCATCAGCCCATGTTGGCGCACGGAATTGATCGTCGATGATGTTCATGGTTTGTCCTTTACCAAGTGCTTCTTTCGCCCAACAAATGATGTTGTTTCTCGATAAATTATTCCCTATACCGTAAACGATAATGGTTCTTACTATCGAATGGTTTTTATAATCAGAATTTAATAAAATTAATTCGCCATCTACTTTTGATTTAGCATAAACACTCAATGGATTAGGTTCATCCGTTTCTTTGTAATTTCCTTTTTCTCCATCAAAAATAAAATCAGTTGAAAGCAGTTGAAAATGAGCGTTGTGCTTTTGTGAAGCTTCAAATAAATAACGAGTCGCGTTTACATTTACTTCTTCGCATTCAGCAGGGTTCAATTCACAGGCATCTACATTGGTAATCGCAGCTGTATGAATAACGTGCGTCGGTTGAAACGCTTCGAAAACTTTTGCAATTTCTTCTACGGAACAAATGTCCATAGATTGATATAATTCAGCAGGACAATCAGTATTTCTGTTTTCGCCTTTTGAAGTTGCTAAAAAAGTTAAATTTCTTTTAATGGACTGTCGAACAATTTTTTGACCTAAAAGTCCATTGCTTCCTGTTATTAATATTCTCATTTTATTTTTTTGTAGTGAGGTTGAATAATTTATTGACGTTTTCGATTTCAGTTGCATTTCCTAGTACCAAAAGCGAGGAATGTTCTTCAATTACGGTTGAGTCTGCTGGGTTGATAATAAACTCGCCATTCTTCAGTCTAAAACCTATTACGGTTGCTCCCGTTTGTTTTTTTATGTTTAACTCTTCTAAAGTTTTATCTTGATATATCATAGGTAATTCTTCGAAGGAAATGGATTCTATATTTGCACCGTCATGTTTGTCAATTCGAATTTGATCTAAGAAATCAATAACAACAGGAGCTGAAACAATAGACGCCATGTGAGAACCACCAATTGAATCCGGCATAATAACATGGTTCGCACCTGCATATTTCATTTTATCGATGGAACTTTTCTGCGAGGCTCTCGAAATAATTTGAAGCGATTTGTTCTTTTCTCTTGCAGATAAAACTACAAATAAATTATCTGTATCATTTGGCAAACATGCAACAATCGTTCTTGCGTTGTTAATCCCAGCTTTTTCAAGAATTTCATCATTAGTCGCATCGCCATTTATTAGAATGACATTTTCTTGAACAGTACGATCTAAATTGGATTCAATTGCAACAACATTAAATCCATCTGCAATTAAATCTTTTACGACTTGGTTTCCAACTCGGCCAAGTCCACAAACAATGACGTGATTTTTCATTCCTGACATCAATTTTAGATTGCGATAAATTTTTAAATTTTTACCCAACTCACCCGATGCTATCAATGAAGTCACTAATGAAATCAGGTAAGTAAAAGTACCGAAAGTACTCAAAATAAGTATAACAGTGAATAATCTCCCATTAGAAGAAAGTTTGTGTACTTCACCAAAACCTACAGTAGTAATGGTAATAACTGTCATGTAGAATGAATCAAAAAAAGACCACTTTTCAATAAGCATAAAACCACCTATTCCAAACAGGATAATGACAATCATTGTAAATCCAACGATGTAAAATTTTCTAAAAATGGTCCAATTAGTTACAATTCCCATATTGATCTTTTGCGTTTCTTTTGGAATTTAAAGTAATGTTTGTGCTCTAAAATCCAAGCCATTATTAAATACAAAAGTACAGGTGAACCAAGTGCAACAAATGAAAAATAAATAAATCCCAGACGGACTTTTGAACTTTGAATTCCTAATTTTCGTGCCCACCAATCACACACTCCAAAAGATTGCATTTCAAAGAAAAAAATCATTTTTTGTAAAAGGCGTTTCATTGATTCAGAAGCTTAATTCCAACGGTGCAATTCAAACACTGTTTCTTGATACAAAATTGCTGATAAATTTCTAAAACTGCTTGCGAATCAAAGGCATTTTTGCAAGAAACACCAACTTCCTTCCATTTCCGAACTATTGTGTTTTCTTCTTTGTCAATTAACATCAATAACTCAATGGCTTTATCCTCCAATTCTAAATCGTTTTTGCTTCGTCCAATTGAAAATAGAAATGGAACAATTGCATTTATAAATAAATTCTTTAAAAGCATTTTTTCTTTCTTCCAACCTAATTCCAAAAAATGATTCGTAAAGAATGTATGAATCTCAGATGTTTGCCGATTCCAAAATTCAAAGTTTGGATTAAATTCAAAAACAAACTCAGCAAATTCTCGAACGCGCTTTTGAGCTGAACTCACATACCTATTTCCTTTTGTACTCCATTGATACGACAACAAACTAGTATCAGAAAAAGCAAGCTCCAAAACGTAATTCACAAAATCTTTTTTTGTTAACTTCAGTTTTAATTCCCTCGAAACTCTTTGCGCCAATTGAATGAAAGGTTCTTGATTTACATTTGCACCAAATGAACGTGCGATAAACAACAATAATAAGTCTGATTCTGAATTAGAAAGTTCTGTAACAGCTTTGGCTTTTCGTTCCAAGCGCGAAATCATTGCTCGCGTTTTCATGTTTTCAAAATAAATACTTGGAATAGAATCAAATTGATTTTTACATGAAATAAAAGATATCTCCTGGAGGTTTTGATATTTCTTGAAATGCGCTTTATCAATCCAATTTTTCAGTTCAAGTGTTGGCAGGATTCTTCCATTTTGAATGATTTCTTTATCATGATTATAAACAACGTGTAAAATAACCGCATCATAACGTTTGTCAAAATGATGTTTATGCAGGTACCAATCGGATGAATTAATATGAATTTCAATTGCCCCAAACCATTTTAAATTGTCAAACTCAATTGCTCCATTTTGAAAATCTGGACCGTTTTCAAATTCATTGTAGGCGCCCGCATCTAATAAACGAAAAACTTTTCCATCAACCAGTTTCATTTGATGCAATGGAAGACGTTTCAATTTCCAAATAAAATGGAGGTAATACTCGTTCATAAAACAATTTGTCTTATGAATTTAACAAAAAAAAGCGTCCCGAAGAACGCTTTTTAAAAATAAGTTTAGATAAAATTATCTAGGTAATGGATTTGTAAATACTTTGTATTTTGGATCCGCTGGTGGTGCTGTTGCCGCATCAAACTCAACTGGAATATCTGTTCCTGGTTGCATAACAACTTTAACTGTTGTACGTCTGTTGATTTGGTGTAACTTTTCATATTTCACTTTATCTGTTGCTTTAAACTGATTGATGTATGTTTCTGTCAAAGGTTGTTCAACACCTTTCTCATCAACCCATTTTGCAGGCTCAGCTTCACCCTTACCGATTGGCTTGATTCTTCTTGGGTCAATTCCTTTCTGGTCAACCAAGTAAACGTAAACCGCTTTTGCACGATTTTCAGATAAAGCTTGATTGTGAATTTCAGTATCACGAGCATCTGTGTGAGAATACAATTCAATAACTAAACTTGGATTGTCCTTCAATAAGTTCTCTAAGAATTTCAATGAGTCAGTTGACATACATGTAGCGTCGTTGATAAATGACCATTGATCCAATGGATAACGCACCTCAGGAGTTCTAATTTCGATTGGAATTAAAGGCATTTCAATCACGAAACTTTGACTGTTATCTAAACCTCTCGTTGAAAACTTCGCTCCTTTAGTATCAGTGAAATATCTTGCCTTACCAGCTTTCATTGAATAATCTTTGTCAACAACGATGTAACGCGATTTGTCTTTACGTTCCACCCATTTTTCTGTAGAACCTTTTGAGTTCGTAATTCCTTCCCATTTCACACCGTCAGAATCTGTAACTTCAACTTTAGCTCCTTCAATTTTTTTGCCTTTGTTTCCGATTTCGTAAACTACAACTCTTAATTCGTACAAGTTTGGTGGTAAGAAAAAACTCCAAATATCTGGTGTGTATTCAACACTTGTAGTAGTTTTTCTTTCAGAAGTAAAGAAACCTGATTTACCATCAAAGTCTGACATTGAATAGTCGTTTCCTGTAGAATTGAATGGGTGACCAAGATTTTTTGCTTTTGTCCATTTGTTTTCAGTTCCAACTCTTTCAGCTGAGAACATATCCAAACCACCCAATCCTGGACGTCCGTCGCTTGCAAAATATAATTGACCTTTTGGTCCAAACGTTGGAAACAATTCATTTCCAGCAGTATTTATTTCAGCACCCATATTTTTTGGGATTGAATCCCACAATTTTTCTTTCTTGTTATAAAGAACATACCAAAGGTCACGACCACCAAAACCTTTCTCACCATTAGTGCTTTCAGCCATGTCTGATGCAAAAATCAACATTGTTCCATCTTCCGTTACACAAGGATGTCCAACAGAAATGGTGTCGTTTGTTTTCAATCTCAATTTGGTAACGTTATCGAAATCTTCACCATTGATATCACAAACCCAAATATCACAACCTAATTCCGCTTTTGCTTTGTTAGGACATCTTGTGAAAAACATTGTTTTTTTCTTAGCATCAAAACATACCGTTGATTCGTTTTCAGCAGTATTAATAATTCCTTTCGTGTCGATTGATTTTACATTTATTGGATTCATTTTATCATCGTATTCAGCTACGAAAATGTCCATGTATTTTTGACCTGTAATTGGATCTTTTGCATTTCCAAAACAATCTTCTCTACTTGTCCCGAAGAATATTTTTTTACCTTTTTTGTCAGCAAATGCAGGAGACATATCAAATTCTTTTGTATTAATTTTTGTCTCACATTTAACTTGAATCTTTGGATCTATTAAATCAAAATCTTTGAATTCATCACAACCAGCAATAAGTGCATCAATCTCTTTTTGTCTTGAATCTGGTGCAACTCGTTTGTATTCTTTGTACGTTTTTATCGCTCCAGGGTAATCTCTCAACATTCGTTGCATATTTGCTTTAAGATAGTAAACGTCTGGGTTGATGTCAAAATATTTCAGTTCTAAGCACGTTCCATACCACTCGTTTGCTTTTTCGTAACGTTCCATGTTTCTGTAACATTCAGCTACTCTAAAGGCCATATTTCCTTTTTGTTTAAGAGAACCTTTTACTCCAAGTTTTTTAAATGCATCCTCACATTTCGTGACAGCATTAAAGTAATTTCCTGAGTTAAAGGCAGCGTTTGCTTCACGCACGTACTTAGGATCTTGCTTTTCCTGTTGTGCGTTGATGTTGGTTAGCCCTAACACAAACAATGAGAATAATAAAATTAGTTGTTTCATGATGGTTTATTTTACTTGACTTTTTTGTCGAGAGCAACAAAAATAATAAAAATTTAATTTGTAACAGAATATTTCCGCCATCTATCTAATAACTCTGTAAATGACGCTGGTAACACAGAATCAAAACGAAGCATTTTTTTTGTCGTAGGTTGCATAAAACCTAGTGTTTTCGCATGAAGCGCTTGACCTGGAATAAGCTCAAAACAATTTTCTATAAATCGCTTGTAAAGGGCAGAAACTGTTCCTCTGACGATTTTATTTCCTCCATACTCCAAATCATTGAAAAGTGGATGACCAATATGTTGAAAATGTGCGCGTATTTGATGTGTTCTTCCGGTTTCTAATTTACATTGTACTAAAGTTACCAAACCAAAATTTTCAATCACTTTATAATGTGTAATAGCGTGCTTTCCATAATCGCCATTTGGAAAAACAGTCATTACTTTTCTATTTTTTAACGAACGACCAATATTTCCAGTAATTGTTCCCGGTTCTTTTATGTCGCCCCAAACCAATGCATAATAAAGTCTTTCCGTTGTTCGGTCGTAAAATTGCTTGGCTAAATGCGTAAGTGCCATTTCCGTTTTGGCAACAACTAATAAACCTGTCGTGTGCTTGTCTATTCGATGAACCAACCCTGGTCTTCCAAAATAATCTGCAGGTGGTTTTGGTAAATTATCAATGTGAAAAACGAGTGCATTCACCAATGTATCTTTGTAATTTCCATAACCTGGATGCACCACCATATTTGAAGGTTTGTTAACCACCAATAAATCGTCGTCTTCGTAAGCTATTTCAATTGGAATATCTTGAGGAATAAGCGTGATTTCACGAACGGGATACGGAAGAACGATTGCAATTTCATCTCCCGGTTTTACCTTATAGTTCTGTTTAACGCTTTTTCCATTTACGTGAATGTTGCCATTCTTTGCTGAGCATTGAATTTTGTTTCGGGAAGTATTTGGAACTCTGTCAATTAAGAATTTATCAATTCGAATGATGACTTGTCCTGGATCAGCCTTGAATTTATAATGCTCGTATAATTCTTCTTCCTCAACTTCGGAATCAGCAACAAATTCATCTGTCATAGTTTGATAAACTTGGTAGATTTATTCGAAATGGAAGGAATCGTTAGGAAATAAATTCCTCTATTTAAATCACTGATGTCTATTTGATTTCCAACCACTTGTTTCACCATTCGACCAAAACCATCGTAAACAAAAACTTCTTTATCAGATAATTCTTGACTTGAAGTAATAATTATTTGTTCATTCCCTGGATTGGGATAAACTTCTATTCTTTCTTCTACTAATTCTGTTGTAGTAAGAACTGCATCTAGATTGGTTGAGAAAATAGGACGAATCATTGCTGAGCCATCAAAAGGAGAAGTCAACCACGTATTTCCGCCATTCACACTGTATTTGATTACTTCTGAATGGTCAATGTTTCTGTCCAAACCTAGATTTAATCTATCTCCGTCTAATTGTCTCCAACCAATGAAAAACGCAGTCCCAACAGCTACTTTCATGGTGTCAACAAAATAATAATTGATGAATTCATTCTCTCCTTGTCCATAAAGTGGAGAACGAGGGAAGAAAACATCGTCTTCATATAAAACAGATGCTGGTTTGCCTTCACTTTCAGACCAAATAGTCAATAAAAACAATTTTTGAGAAACATCGTTTACTGAAGGTACAAAATGCAT
>RFNX01000250.1 GCA_009926905.1 Flavobacteriales bacterium | reverse complement strand
CCTTTGTACATTTTTTGTTGATACAAAAATTCAACACCATACGTTCTTCCTGTAGAAATAGATTTCACTTCCTCGTTACCAACAATTCCGAAATCAGAGCCAACATTTGCTAAGCTCAATGAATCTTTAATTGAGAAAGGATAACGGTTGTAGCTTTTGAAAAATCCTTCTAATGTAAAACGAGAATCAAATTTTGTTAAATACTCAGTTCCCAATACAAAATGGTCTGCGCTGATGTATTTAAGTTCATTCTCCTTATTTTTTAAATTTCCATTTGCATCTCTGTATCCTAAAATTGTGTAAGCAGGTAATTGGTGAAAACGTGCAATACTACCATTAATTGCCAACTGATTTGTAATGCGATAATTCACAGAAAAGCTAGGAGACAATTGATCTAAAGGATTCATCATACTTTTAGAAAAGCTATTTACATCTGTTCTTAGTCCAAGTGACAAATTCAATTTTTCGTTAAACAACGACTTACTTAATTGACCAAATAATGCAACCTTGTGTAAATTTAAAGTTGATTCAAAATCAATCAATACTGGAAAACCTTGAACGGTAATTCTATTGAAAGTTGAGTTATAATATTTTGCAAATTCGTAACCCAAACCAGCATTTAATTTCCAACCATTTTTATTGTAAGTATGTTCAAAACGGAATTTATTCTCGGCTTCGAAAGAAAGTAATCCAAAATTACATTGTCAGGTGCTGGAATTTTGTTTGACGTTCGAGTTGATTTATTATTCAACATATTTCGGCTTACAACTATGTTTTGGTAGGAGTTTTTGAATAATGCAACCAATTGATTCCAACTGTATAATTCCACTGTTTTTGGAGCGGTAAATTATTCAAAATATAATTATTACTTTCTCTAGTTGCTGAATCAGTGACGTTTTCATTCACTTTCGCATTTAATCTGAAATCGTCAATTGCGCCCAAGCCTATGAAAGTTACTTTGTTTTTGTCGTTTACTTTGAAATTGAATTTATACTGAAAATCGTTGTATGTTGGTAGAATTGGCAACTGTAACGCCGCAAAAAGAAATTGTAAATAAGAACGTCTTGCAGAAAAAATAAAATCGACTTTCTTACCAATTGGACCATCGAAAGTTAGCGCTGCATCACTTGAACCTAAAGCGAAATTCGTGATAAAGGCATCTTGGTTACCGTCTTTTTGTTTGAAAGCTAAAACAGAACTCAAACCATTTGCACGATTCGCTGGAAATGCACCAGAATAAAAGTCAACTTCGCGAATGAAATTTACATTTAATAAACCAACTGGACCACCGCTACTTCCTTGTGTCGCAAAGTGATTGATGTTTGGAACTTCAATTCCATCCAAATAAAACTTATTTTCTCCTGGAGAACCGCCACGAATGATGATATCGTTTCTAAACGTTGCTCTAGAAGCTACACCTGGTAAAGCTGCGATAACTTTACTTACATCGCGTCCAGCACCGGGTAAACGTTCAATTTCGGAAGCGTTTAGTGTTTTTAGGGAAGTTGGAGATTCTGATTTACGAACAAATGGTGTTGCTTTTACGGTAACTTCTTTTTGTTCCAAAACAAGTTCTTCCAACGCAAAGTCTAATTCAATGGAACGTGCGTTAGTTACAATAATTTCATTCAAAACCAATTCTTTAAATCCAACTGAGGTTGCTTTAATTGAATAGACTCCCGGATTTAACCCACTGATTTCAAAAGTCCCATCTTCTAGCGTTATTGCTCCTTTAGCTTGGTCAATTACCAACACTTTTGCATCAGGAACTGGTTTATTGTTTAAATTGTTGTAAACTCGACCTTTAATCACTCCTGATTGAGCTAAAAAGGTAAACGGTAGGAATAGAATTGAAAGAACTAATAAGCTAAATTTCATTTTTTGGTTTTTTTTAAAACAATAAAGCTGCTAAAAAGTTCTTTTTTCTAAAGCTTATATTCCTTTTCAGATTTTATCCAAGTTTGAGTGCGATAAAACGGTCCTATGTAACCTCTGACATTCAATCGTTTGTGATTGTCTGGATCAATCCAAATTTTTACAGTATAAACTTTTCCATTTTCTGGATCTAAGATTGTTCCTCCCTCCCACTCGTCTTCATCCCAAGTAAGTCCACGTACTATGTGCATGCCTAAAATTGGTTTATTTTTCAAATCTCCACTGCAATTTTTACATTTTGGATTCGGATCATTTTCTTTATTTGGATATAGAAAAACGATTTTTCCATACATTTTGCCGTCTTTTTTATACAATTCAACAACTGATTTTTTTTCGTGCGATTCGTCGTCGATTGTTACCCATTGTCCAATACAAGTTTGACTGTAAACTCCTTGCATACTTATGAAGGCAAAGAGAAAAAATAAAGTTTTCATAGATTTTAGTTTAAGTTAAGTTAATAAAATTACTAAGTATTTCCGAACCAAATTCAGTCATAATCGACTCTGGATGAAATTGTACCCCAAAAATTTTGCGTTCGGGGATTTCTATTGCCATAATAATGTTGTTTTCAGAACGCGCAGTAATGAGTTTTTCATTGCAATTTACTACATGCCAACTATGATACAAACCAACTTTAAATTCTTGGGATAAACCATGAAATAACAACGAATTTTGTTTTACAGAAATGGATTCTTGAACGCCGTGCTTCACAATTTGTTGGTTCTCAATCGAAGCTCCTAAATAAATAGATAATGCTTGCATTCCCAAACAAATTCCTAAAATTGGTATTTTATCATCACAAAATTGAATGACTTCCATCATATTCATTTTTTCTGTTGGCAAACCTGGGCCTGGAGATAAAACTACCTTTTCGTAATTCGATAGCACGTTCAAATCTAATTTATCATGCAAGATTACATCCACTTCACAATTGCTATTTTCGAAGTAATGAGCCAAATTATAGGTAAACGAATCATAAAAATCAACCAGAAGGACTTTCACTTAACATGAATTTTGTTTCTTTGCAAAAGTAGAAAAATGATGCATACCACGAATTTACTTTATAAATGAAAAAAACTGCCCTTCAAATTCCAAATGCCCCAGCGCCTGTTGGGCCTTACAGTCAAGCAATTTCAGTGAATGGAATGTGTTTTGTCAGTGGTCAAATTCCGCTAAATCCAGCAACTGGTGAATTGGAAATGACCACAATCGAAGAAGCGACGCATCGTGTGATGTATAATATCATTCAACTTTTAGAGGCAGCGAATATGAATATCGAAAATGTTGTTAAATGCAGTATTTTCTTGAAAGACTTAAATGATTTTGCAAAAGTAAACGAAGTGTATGCCAGTTATTTTAAAGGCGTTCCTCCAGCTAGAGAAACTGTTCAAGTTGCAAAATTACCTTTAGATGTAACCATTGAAATATCTTGCATAGCAATTGAAAATGCATGAGTTTTAAACAACCTCAATACGATTTATCAGTTGTCATTGTAAATTACAATGTCGAGTACTTTTTAGAACAATGTTTGAATGCAGTGCGTTCGGCTTCTAAAGAATTAAAAGTACAAGTATTTGTTGTGGACAATAACAGCATCGATGGCTCTGTTTTGATGGTTCAAGAAAAATTCCCAGAGGTAACTGTTGTTGCGAACAAAGACAATGTCGGCTTTTCAAAAGCAAATAATCAAGCAATTTTAATGAGTGATGCACGCTATGTGCTGTTGTTAAATCCAGATACTGTTATTGAAGAAGACACTTTTTTGAAAACAGTAAATTTCATGGACGAACATCCTGAATCTGGTGGATTAGGTGTTAGAATGGTGGATGGAAAAGGCGTTTTTCTACCAGAATCTAAAAGAGGGTTTCCAACACCAGCTGTATCTTTTTATAAAATTTTTGGACTTTCCAGAATATTTCCAAAATCGAAAACATTTGGGCAATATCATTTGGGATATTTAAGTGAATTCGAAACCAACAAAGTGGACGTACTAAGTGGAGCTTTTATGATGCTTCGTAGTGAAATGTTGGATAAAGTAGGATTACTGGACGAAATGTTTTTCATGTACGGCGAAGACATTGATTTATCCTATCGAATCAAATTGGGAGGCTACGAAAACTATTATTTTGCTGGAACTAAAATCATTCATTACAAAGGAGAAAGCACCAAGAAAAGCTCCGTAAATTATGTTTTCATTTTTTACAAAGCGATGATTCTATTTGCGAAGAAGCACTTTTCAGACAAAAATGCCAAGTTGTTTTCTTTAGCTATCAACCTGGCTATTTACTTTCGAGCATCCATTGCGATTGCTAATCGTTTTGTTTCAAAAGTTACTTTACCTTTCTTTGATTATGTGGTTTATTTATCTGGACTAATAGCCTTAACCAATCAATGGAGGATGAAAGACATACATTTTCCACATTTCGCTTATTGGGCAATTATTCCAATTTATGCGTTGGTTTGGTTAATAAGCTCCATTTTCTTCGGTGTTTATGACAAAGGTGCATCTAAAAGTACAATTATAAAATCTACAATAATTGGCACAATTGGAATTTTGACACTTTACGCTTTGTTTCCTAAAGATTGGCAATTCTCTCGCTTGTACATATTAATAGGTTCATCTTGGGTAATTTTCGCTAATATTTTTATTCGAATGCTTGTGAATCTATATACAAATAACACCTTTAGTTTACCAAAAGCACCTAAAAAAAGATTTGCAATTCTTGGCAGCGAACAAGAATATAAGCGTGTTGAATTTATTTTAACCAATACTTATCCCAATATTGATATAGTTGAAGGAATTGGTTTAACAGAATTGTACCCGAAAGCAGCTGGATTGAAAAATCAAATTGATCAAATTATTGACATTCATAAAATCAATGAAATCATTTTTTGTTCCAAAGAATTGACTT
>RFNX01000463.1 GCA_009926905.1 Flavobacteriales bacterium | reverse complement strand
ACCTGTGATATTTCCTAATTGGCGCATGGCTTCGCGAATGTCCATTGCAATGAAATCTCCCGTTGTTCCACAATCTAAATCGTATTGTGCTTTTTCAAGAGCTTTTGCAGTTTTCAAAAGTGCTTCGTGATGGCGCGCATTGGCAACAATTGTTTCATTTTGTAAATCAAAGGAACCAACAATTAATTCTACTAATTTAAATTTTAAAGTTTCAATTCCAGTTCCGTTTTTAGCACTGATTGCTATGCTTTCAGGAAGCTGAATTTCATTAATATCAACTTTGTTTACGATAAGCAAAATACTTTTTTCAGGATATTTCTCTTGAAGCATTTTTTGCCACGATTGGACTTCACTTAGATTTTCAGAATTATTAGCATCTGCCATACATAATACAATGCTGGCTTGTTCAATTTTTTGCTGTGAACGTTCAATGCCTAACGCTTCAATCGTTTCGGTCGTTTCTCGGATTCCAGCGGTGTCAATTAATCGAAAAAGAATTCCGTCAATGTTCAATGTTTCTTCAATGACATCTCTAGTTGTTCCCGCAATATTTGATACAATTGCGCGATCTTCACCTAATAATTGATTTAATAAAGTGCTTTTTCCTGTATTTGGAGCGCCAACTATAGCCACAGGAACACCGTTTTTTAAGGCATTTCCAAGCGCAAATGATTGAGCCAAACGATTGACAATACGCAGAACTTCAGCAACCAATTCTTTTAGTTGGGTTCGGTCTGCAAATTCAACATCTTCTTCGGCGAAGTCTAATTCAAGTTCAATCAAAGAAGCGAAATGTATCAGTTTTTCTCGCAAATCTTTTAATTCATGTGAAAAATTACCTCTTAGTTGACGCAGCGCAATTTGATGTGCTTGTTTGGATTGTGAGGCAATGAGGTCGGCAACAGCTTCTGCTTGAGACAAGTCCAATTTGCCATTCATGAACGCTCTTTTTGTAAATTCTCCAGGTTCGGCTAATCGACAGTTTTTTCGCGTTAATGTTTGGATGATTTGTTGTTGAATATAGGGCGATCCGTGACAAGAAATCTCAACGCTTTCTTCGCCAGTAAAACTTTTTCCAATATCAAAAACGGTTACTAAAACTTCATCAATAGTTTCTCCTAATTCGCTTTTAAACAATCCAAAGTGCGTGGTATGAGAAGCTTTATCTCGTAAGTTTTTACTGAAATATTCTGAAACAATTTCTTTTGCATTTTGACCAGAAACGCGAATTATTGCGATTGCGCCAATGGCATTTGGAGTGGCTAAAGCACAAATTGTTTCATTGTTAAAAGACATGGTGCAAAGATAAACCAAATATAAAGAGACGAGATTTTCTGAAGTTTAAAATTTTAAACCATAATTAAACAAAAAATCCCGTTGATATTTACCAACGGGATTTCTTTAATAAAATTAGGTTATTATCTACTTAACAATCAATGATTGAGTAAACTTAGAAGTTCCATTTGAAATCGTTACCAAATAGTTTCCAGTATTCAAATCAGCAATTGACAATTCTGTTTTCGTTGCACCATTTGCGTTCGATGATATTGTGTTGCTAACAATACGCCCAACTAAATCAGTTATTGTAATTGTATAATCTCCACCATTACCTTCAAATGCAACATTTACGATAGTTGAAGCTGGATTAGGATAAACTGATGTACTTGCCAATTCATTTTCTCCAACGCTTGTAGCACTTTCAACATTAATATTATCAATGTAAAGATTGTTTCCATAGTTTGAAGTTCCCACATACTTGATAAATACTTCACTTTGACCAGCGAATGTTGCAAGGGAAACTGTTTCTGTTCTCCAGTCAGCTGCAGTTGCAGGCGTAAATGAAGCGGTTTGAGGCGCTCCAGTTGACAAAGCAGTTCCTTGTTTGTTATAAACAGATGTCCAAGTTGTTCCACAATTAGTTGAAACGAATACTTCTAATTTATCATTTTCAGGAGTTGCAGCTGTATAGCCTCTATATGCAACATCGAAAGATAATGAAGGGTCAGTTAAAGATGAAAGATTTACAGGCTCTATAGATAAATCTCCTTTGCTACCATTTGCATAATTATAACAATCATATTTCATTGTTCCTGCCTCATATGTCCAATTATTTCCCGAAGTAGAGCTAACTTTGTATTCTGAATAAGGGAATGCAGTCGAAGTAAAGTCTTGAACCAATGGGGCTGCAGCTGCAGTATAAATAGTTAATGAAGTGCTAATTATACCATTTGTAGCAAGTATATCATCAGTAGTAGTTACTGTAGCAATTAAAGCACCTGAAGAAGGATTCGCAATAGGAGTACAAGTAACAGTTGCAACGCCATAAGAAGCTAGATTACCTGAATATGTTCCTGTTGAAACAGTATTTCCACCTTGTGTGATTGTAACAGTAGCATTCGTTAGGTTAGTTGTACTATTGTTTTGTATAGTTACTTCTGGTGTGTGAGAAGAACCATTACAAATGTAAGTATCAGTATCATAAGACATCATTGTAACGTCAGGAGAAGCTGTAGCTGGAGCAGGACATCCACCGATGTAGCTATTTAATAATGCTAATGTTCCGATTGAACCTGCAACACCAGATTTGTAAACTGTTCTATTAGGACAAATTACATACATTACTGGAAAATAAGCGATATTTAAACCTGAGTTTTCAAAAGAAGCTGCAGTTGTTAAATCAATAATTGGCATATCTTCACCTGTTATCCAATCACCTTGAGACGCAGGATTACCAGAGCCATTAGCACCACCAGATAAACCTGTAGTAGGAGTTGTAGCATCACCCTCAATAAAGAAAACCATTGCTTCATTTGTTCCATTTGGACCTTTAGCGTTGTAAAAATCATTTAAGGCGTTTGTATTATGGTAGCCCCAACATGGACCACACCAAGTAGCAGAAACATCAATCACGACCATTTTACCTGCATCGAGGTAGTCAAATAATGTGTGAGAGGTTCCGTTTAAGTCAGTCAGAGTAAAATTTCCGACTACAGTTCCTACAGGAGTTTCTTGTGCGTTTGCACTAGTAATTCCTACAAGTAAGGCAATACTAAGTAAAATTTTTTTCATAAGATTTTGAGTTTATTAATGTAAAATTAAACTTATCTTTTAAATAAGGAAATATTTTTTCGTTTTTTTCAATAAAATGACTAATGACAATGGATTTATAAATTGTATGATTTACAAATTCTTGTTTCCGATTAAAACATATTGTTTTGAATGTAAAATAATAAAAAAAGAATTTTGTTCAATCTTTGCTTTTCTGACAAAAATTAAGAAAAATAAAAAAAAAGCATTCCATTTTCTTTACACACTTTATCTTGTAGATTAGATAAAAATAATTGGTTTTTAAATTTTTACGAATGTGGAAGCAATCGAGTTTGTAAGTTCACTACTGACATTTACCTCTTGCGCAAATTCAATCCATTTTGCACAGGCATTTGCCACCTCTTCAATGATTTCATTTGCGTTTTTGATGTTCATTGTTTTTGCAACAACTAAAAAATCTGCTTTCGAAATGTCTTTTCGTTTGCCGTTAACGCTTAATGCGTGTTGACTTACCCAATCACTTCCAGGACGATAGGCGTGACAAACATCGTAAGCCGGAGCAAGTTTCCATTTTCCTTGTTGGTTCATCATGAACGCAAAATTTTTGGTATGATCGTCGCAATTTTTCGCCAAAACATTAAAGACCATTCTTCTAAATAATTGCTGTGCTTCTGGGTAACTCAATCCTAATTCACGCATTGTTTCGAACAATTCCTCGTAACTGTAAAGTTGAATTTCATTGAAATCAAAATGGCGCATCGCACAGAAAGTTTGCACGTGTATTTTATCAGTTCCATTCATTCTATCGAAGCGTTTTGTCATAAAGTGTGCTCTTCCATTTTCCTCTAAAAGTCGCGATTCCATCATTTCAATTCCAGCTTCAATTGCCATATTGTAATACGCCATTTCAACTCTTCCATAGCCAACTGCAGAACCGAATTGTGAATCTGTAACGCCATCAAATTTTATCAAATAATGCTCAAATCCTTTAGGAGCAATGGCCTGACCACTTCGAACTTCGCCTGTTTTTTCGTTAAAGGCAATCAATGCTTTTGCACGCGCGCCACCAACAGAAGAACCAATTTTTAGTATTTCAAAAAGCGCTTTTTCCTCTTCCTCGTCAATATTTACAGTAAAATCTTTTCTCCCTGATAGAATTTTTTCAGCGATTTCAACCAAACTTTGAATTTCAAGTTTCGATGAAATGGCATTTGATTTCGGTTGCACGGGTTCAAACTCCAAAGCCCCCATTCCGCGCTGACCGATAAAACACAAAAGTTCGACGGGATTCAAACTATTGGTTGGTCTTCCTTGTCGCGTTAGCCAATTGTTAATCAATGCATTTCCGTATTTGTCTGGTAATACGTCAGCGACCAAACCTGGTAAACCTTTAAATGTGATTGAATTTCTGTTTTCGCGAAATTCGAAAATCCGATTTCCTTGACTCAAAGGCATCAACAATGGCGACAGTTCCAAATTTGAATTGAGAAAACTTTTGTCGTATTCAAAAGAACCAATCCCTGTTTCGCTGTTCCAAGAAATGGCTCCGACACGCTGATTCCAAATGTTTACAAAAGCGCTATTTATCATTACCAATCTGATTTTTTGTTGTTTTCGTCTTTGTTTTTACCACTTGCTCTTTTACGGTATTTCATTTCCATTTCAGCCAACATCATTGGACTGATTTTCTTTTCGACTTCAAAAGTTGCAAAAAGTTGCAATTGATTAAGTATCCTCAGGACTTGAATCAAAGTAAGTAATTGACAACGACGACCCAATTCCAATTCCGATAAAGTGGTGCGATTGATACCTGCTTTGGTTGCCAAATCTTGTTGCGTCATATTTTGCTCCAAGCGTTGATTTTTTACAAAATCACCAATTTTTTTGATAATGGCATCGTCACTCATTTTTGCCATATTAATGTAGGGAGAATCCAACATAAAGGTGAATATTAGTGTTTAATGATGGTTTTACCCAACAAATGTACACATTATTTTTGTTTCTTCAAAAATGTTGGATAAAAACAGCATTAATTATTAAAATAGAGTTTAATGTAGGATAAAAGCATCATAGATAGATTTTTTTGCATAAAAAAAGGTTGTTCGTCAGTCTACAAAGAACATCGCTCTCGCTCTGTTTCAAAATTTTATTGAAGAGCGAGAATGAGTGTGAGAATGAACAAAAAAACCAGAGTGTAAAACTTCGCGCTCGCTCTGTTTCTCACTCTGGTTTTTCGTACCCCGGGCCGGAATCGAACCGGCACTCCCGAAAGAACAGGATTTTGAATCCAGCGCGTCTACCAGTTCCGCCACCGGGGCATTATTGATATTCAATCGGACGGCAAAGATATTGATTTTTTTTTAAAGGGAAACAGATTTTATAGACTTTCATCTAAGAATTTAATCCATTCTTCTACCGTTTTAGAATTTTCAATGAAAAATTCACCTGATTGCATGCGACGAAGTGCGATTAAAGTAGCACCAGCATTCAATTTTTGTCCGAAGTCACTTGCAATCGAACGAATATATGTTCCTTTTGAACACGTAATTTCAAAATCTATTTCAGGAAAGCGTTCTGTTTTGATTTCAAAGCGCTCGATGGTCACCAAATTTCGTTTCATTTCTACTTCTTTTCCAGCACGAGCTAAATCATAAGCGCGTTTGCCATCTATCAATTTCGCAGAAAAGATGGGTGGGGTTTGCAATTGTTCCCCTAAAAAGGATTTTCTCACATCTTCCATTAATTCTGGCGTAATGTGTGAGGTCTCAAATGTTTGATTGTATTCGGTTTCTAAGTCGAAAGACGGTGTTGTTTTTCCAAGCAAAAAAGTTCCCGTATAGGTTTTGGTTGCATTGGTAAATCCTTCAATTAACTTGGTGTTTTTACCGGTACAAATCACCAAAAGTCCAGTCGCTAAAGGATCCAAAGTTCCAGCGTGACCAACTTTGATTTTTTTTACTTTCAGTGCTTGCTTTAAATTCCAACGAATTTTATTGACTGCATCAAACGAAGTCCAACCTAATGGTTTGTCAACGAGAATCGTTTCTCCAGCTAAAAAATCCATTATTTTTTAATGAAAACGAAGAAAACCAATAACGCGATTCCAACAACGATGCGATACCAACCCCATATTTTGAATCCGTGTTTCTCAATCAATCCAATGAATAATTTGATCGCAAATGCCGCAACGACAAACGCAATGATATTACCAAGAGCAAAAGTCATAATATTTTCCTTCGTTGAAAGAATCATTTCATAGCCTTTTTGCTCCACGCCTTTGTATTTCCAATCTTTCAAAACAACGGAATACAACGTAACAGCCAGCATAGTTGGTACAGCTAAGAAAAATGAAAATTCGGCCGCCATTTTTCGTGTCAATCCCTGTTGCATTCCTCCAATAATAGAAGCTGCAGCACGACTTGTTCCAGGCATCATCGCCAAACATTGCCAAAATCCAATGATTACAGCTTTGCGAATCGTAATTTTTTCTTCAGAATCCAAGGTTGTTCGTAAGAATAATCTATCGATAAATAGAAGGATAATTCCTCCGATAATCAAAACGATTGCAATGGGAATGGGTTTTTCAAGAACGGCTTCAATTTTATCATCGAATAATTTACCAAGAATCAAAGCAGGAATGACAGCCAAACCTAATTTAATGTAAAAGTTGAACGATTTGAAGTCGAAGAATTTTCGCCAAAACAACATAACAACTGCTAAAATGGCTCCAAATTGAATGGAAACTTGAAACATTTTTACAAATTCGTCGCTTTCATTTCCAGAAATTGCGCTGATAAAAATCATGTGCGCAGTGGAAGAAATTGGTAAAAACTCTGTTAGTCCTTCAACGAATGCGAGGACGATTGCATCAATAATACCCATTGAGAATTATTTGGATTTTTTGGTTAAATCAGCTTCTTCTGGCGTTGCAGCATCTGAAGATTTACCACTTCCTCTTTTCATCACAGCGTAAAAAATGATGATATAACCCACAACAATTAAGATGGGTGAAATCGTAATTCTTGTGTTGCTAAAAAGCTCACTTCCATCGAATTTATTCGGGTCATCGGAACCTCCACCAATCATCAAAATATAACCTAAAACATTAATAGCTAGACCAATGAAAAGCCATTTGTAATTTTCTGCGTTAAAACCAAAGTGTTTAATCGGATCTTTCATAAGATTAGTATAAATCGTCTAATTTCATACGAAGATACTTGTTTAATGCAAACCAAGTTGAAATTACAGTAATAAAAACTCCAATTCCTATCATGCAACCCACCAATAATAGGAAAGTTGGTAATGTATAACTGATCACAAATGTTTCCAATAAGTTGTTCAAACCGAAGAAAACCGTTAGTAGAAATGCTAAACCGATGAATGCTGAAACGACACCTTGAAGCACTGCTTGCCAAATAAACGGGCGACGAATGTACGTACTTGTTGCGCCAACTAGTTGCATTGTTTTCACAGTGAAACGCTTGGAATATAAAGAAAGACGAATGGTGTTGTTAATCATTGCAACGGCAATAATGATGAGCAATAAAGCAACTGAAAGAAATAAGAAAACGAATTGTTTGAAACCTAAATTTACATTTTCAACACTTGCTTTGTCGTAATTTACTTCGTCGATTTCATCTTTAAATTTCGCTAATAATTTTCTTTTGATGCCCGCCATTCCACTTTTTGTAGCGAATTCTGCATTTGGTCGGAAACCAATCGTTGCAGGAAGTGGATTTTCTCCATTAAAAATCGTCAACATTTCTTTTTCACTTTGACCTTCACCACCAAATTCTTGAATCGCACGCTCTGGAGAAACGAAGTAAACATCGTTGAATTCTTTCCAATTTTTCAATTGTTGTTCCACTTGTTTGATGTCGGCATCGTTCAATTCTGATTTAAAGAAAATATCACCTTGCAAACTTTCTTTGGCTTGTTTTTCAAAACTTTTCAATCCAAAAACGCCACCAAGAACGAGTCCAATCATAAATAATACTAATGAAATTCCAATAACTGTCGACACATAACTCGTGCGCAGTCCCTTTTTGCTATAATCTTCGGCCTTTTTTGACATGATACGAAAATAGAAAATAGAACAACATCGATTTTCTCAATATTCATAAGTATTGAACGATGTATTGTGGATTAGTGATTTTAAAAATTTACTTCTGAATCTTACTTTCAATCGTCCAACCAATCACTGCGGCGCGTTGTTTAGCTAAAGTCACTTTTTCACCTTCAAACAATTCATCAATCGTTTCGTGAAACAAAGCCAACCATCTTTCAAAATGTTTGTGTTCCAATGGCATGTTCAAATGTTTTTCTACAACGTTGGTTGTGTAACCTGGTTCGTCCAACAATACGAAACTCCAAAAATGAACCATCTTCGGTAAATGCATTCCCAAATCTAATTTCGTAAAAAATGGCGCTAAGTCCACATCTTTAAGAACTTTAGAATAAAATGCATCCACTAATTGCGTTACATCTTCGGTGCTTATAATCTCTTTCATACTTCAAATTTAGGTATATCTCGTCTTTTATTTTTAATTTCAAGGCAAAATCAATTGCATGATTCGAGCGCTACTTTATTTTTACTTTTTTCAATAAGTTTCTTTGGTTTTAGTCAGGTTTACGATGGCACTTACAAGATAAAAACGCCTCCGCCAAAAGCCGCAGGTTGCGCTCCGCCTACAACAACAACGTACCTTGAATTGAACAACGTTCGTGCAATGATTCACACTGCCGGTAATTTATGGCAACGTCCCAATCAAAATTTTTCTCAGTACGAGGTTCCGAAAAATTCAGGCGTTATGGCCTTGTTTACGGCAGCATTATGGTTAGCTGGAACTGATGTCAATAACCAGTTGAAATTAGCAGCTTTGCGTTATCGAAATGGACAAGATTATTGGACAGGACCTCTTTCAGAAACTTATGCAGAAACAAGCTACGAGAATTGTGATAAATACGACAAGCATTTTACTACCACACAAGACATGGTGCGTGAATTTAATGCTTGGTTTGAAGCTGGAATTTACGATAGTCAGAACGGAACGACAACTCAAACGAGTCAATTCCCAGGATATAAAGTACCAGACATCATCAAAAATTGGCCTGCACACGGCGATGTTTCGCAAGGACAAGATTATTATTTAGCACCATTTTACGATTTCAATGGCGATGGACATTATAAGTGGGAAGATGGCGATTATCCTTGGCACGACATTAAAAAAACGAAAGAATGTAGTGTGGATAGAAAAGTATCACTTTACGGTGATATTAATTTCTGGTGGGTGATGAATGACAAGGGAAACATCCATACAGAAACTGGGGCCGACCCCATTGGAATGGAAATTCGTGGTCAAGCTTTTGCTTTTGCATCGAATGATGAAGTCAATAACATGACATTTTACAATTACGAGTTAATTAATCGTGGAACACAAACCCTTTACGACACCTATTTTGGATTTTTTGTTGATGGAGCATTAGGCGATCCTTACGATGATTATACTGGTTGCGATGTCAATAGAGGTCTAGCGTACGATTACAACGGCGATAATTTTGATGGCGATAATTCTGGTTTTAAAGGCTATGGATATTCACCTCCAGCAGTTGGTGTTGACTTTTTCGAAGGTCCTTATCAAGACAATGATGGAATCGATAACGCTTTTGGAATCGGTCCAAATGAAGCATTAAATGGAATCGGTTATGGGGACGGAATTGTGGATAATGAGCGTTTTGGTATGCGCCGATTTTTGTACTATTCGAATACAACAAATGGAGCTAATATCAATCAAACCGATCCAACAAACGCTTCCGATTACTACAATTATTTAAGAGGTTTTTGGAAAGATGGAAGTAAATTCGTTTATGGTGGAAGTGGTCACATTTCAGATCCTGAAGCGAATCCGCTTGTGCCTTGTGATTTCATTTTCCCTGGTGATACGGATCCACTGGGTTGGGGAACAGGTGGTGTACCTCAGCCAAACTGGACGGAACAAACAGCAAATAATACTCCAAACGACAAGCGATTTGTTCAATCTGCTGGGCCATTTGTTTTAAAACCTGGTGCTGTTAACAATATTACAGTTGGTGTGGTTTGGGCAAGAGCTACGGCTGGGAATCCTTTTGAATCCGTTGAAGTTTTAAGAAAAGCAGATGATAAAGCACAAGCACTTTTTGAAAATTGCTTTAAAGTCTTGGAAGGTCCACATGCACCAGATATGCAAGCGCAAGAGTTGAGCAACCAAGTGATATTAACCCTTTCAAATCCTATTAATTCCAATAATTACAACGAAGGCTATGAGGAGTTCGATCCATTTATCGTTTCAAGTGAACCAAACGCTGATAAAAAATACCGCTTTCAAGGGTATCAAATTTTTCAGCTAAAAGATGCAAAAGTTTCCATTTCTGATTTGATGGATGCCACAAAAGCCCGATTGGTAGCCCAATGTGACATCAAAGACAACATTAGTAAAATCATCAATTTTGAGTTCAGCGATGACTTAAACGCGAGTATTCCTGTGCAACGCGTGAACGGAGAAAACAAAGGAATTCGTCACAGTTTTAGCGTCGATAAAGATTTATTTGCCTTGGGAAATCCAACCCTCGTCAATTTCCAACGCTATTATTATGTTGCTGTGGCTTATGCACATAACAATTTCAAACAATACATTCCTGATGACGCAACCGCACTTGATGGACAGAAAAAACGTTACATCGCAAGTCGTAAAGCAGCCGTTGGTGAGGTGAAGATTATTGAAGTTATTCCTCACAATCCAGCTCCTGAAGCGGGCGGAACCTTGCACTTTTTAGAATATGGAATGACGCCAGAAATCTCAAGAATTGACGGTTATGGTAATGGAAATCGCGCATTGGATTTCACTGAAAGCACTTTGAATTCAATTTTAGAAGACGGTTTTGCAGCAACGCCAACGTATCAAAAAGGTAGAGGTCCAATCAATGTAAAAGTGGTCGATCCGTTGAATTTAGTAGATGGTTATTTCGAATGTAAATTCAGAGATTATTCTGTTGGAACTACTGGTAACGCTGCTGATACAGCTTCTTGGGTGGTTTACCGCTACGATGAAAAAGACGGACAAATTTTGGATTCAATTTCTTCTCAATTAACTGTTCAAAGCGACAACGAACAAATCATACCGCAATGGGGAGTATCCGTTCAAATTCATCAAGAAAAGTACTTTTTTCCTTCAACGAGTGGAAATATAGCTGCGAAAACAACAACATTGATTGAATCTTCTTTATCCTTTGCTGATTCATCTAAAAGTTGGTTGACAGGCGTTCAAGACAACGATGCGTTTTTCCCAACCAATTGGATTCGTTCTGGAGATTACAAAGACACCAATTCAACTCCAAATGTTTCAGATTACTTAAATCCAGTGAATTATAAAGATGAGTTGGGAGCAGATCCAGAACAGGTTTATGAGCATGTGTTAAATGGAATCATTGCACCACATCGTTTAGTGGGTTATCAGTCGAGCTATATGCCTTTAATTTACTATAATTCAGCAAGTGCACCAGGTGCTTCAAAAGCAAATGCGTCCATTAGTTTCTTGCCAAGTGTTGACATTGTTTTTACAAGCGACAAAAGTAAGTGGACGCGTTGCCCGGTCATTGAAATGGGTAGAACGAAAACCTTAAACATTGGCGACGCCGATCCAGGAGGAATGCGCAAAAGTCCAAGTGTAGACAAAAATGGAAATCCAGACGGAACTGGAACAGGAATGGGTTGGTTTCCAGGGTATGCCGTTGATTTAGAATCTGGAGCGCGTTTGTACATGGCATTTGGTGAAAATTCATTTTTAGGAGGCGAAAATGGCGCGGATATGCTTTGGAATCCAACAGATAAATTAGTGAGCAGTGTAGGTTCGCCGCTAATGGGAGGAATTCATTCCATTTATGTTTTTGGCTACAATCAAGCATCATTAAATGGCTATGTTTCTGGTTATGATTTTCCATATTATGTCCCTTCTGAAGCTGAAAATAGCGCAACAAATGCCTTGTATCAAAAATGGCTCGACGTTGAATCAAATAATGCGAGCGCAAAAAGAGAATTATATGGAAGTTTAGCGTGGGTTGCCTATCCATTATTGAAAAAAGAACAATCACTTTTATCAACGGATGCAACGATGAAACTGCGTGTCAACAAAGAATACAAGAATTTCGTTGCAACTGGTAAAAATGGAGGAAAACCAATGTACGCTTGGAGCATGAGTGCTGAGCGAACGCTGATTGGAAGTGAGAATACATTAAAGGAGAGTTTGAGCATAATTAACGTAGTTCCAAATCCTTATAATGCTTATTCTGAATACGAGCGAAACAAGGTTGATAATCGCATTAAAATCACCAATTTACCAGAAAAATGTACGATTACCATTTATTCAACGAATGGAAAATTGATTCGCAGAATTGAAAAAGACAGTCCGATAACCTATCAAGATTGGACTTTGACAAACGCAGCGAATATTCCTGTTGCATCTGGGATTTACTTAATTCATGTCGAAGTTCCTGGTGTTGGAGATCGTGTTTTGAAAGCATTTATTGCAATGCGATTGGTTGATTTGCAGAATATGTAGGGAACTTTGTTTATGCCTTCGGCAACGTAACAATAAACGTACTTCCTGCGCCGAGTTCGCTTTCTAATTTTATCTGTCCACCTTGTGCTTCGATGAATTCTTTGCTGATGGATAAACCCAATCCCGTTCCTTCTTTTTGGGAGCCAGAAATTCTAAAATAGCGATCAAACACTTTATTTTGGTATTGAGGCGGTATGCCTTGACCAAAATCTTTCACTGAAAATTGAACTTCGTCGCCAATTGATTTTATCATGAGTTCAATTGTTGAATTATCATACGAATAGCGAATGGCATTGGAGATTAGATTCGTCAGCACCCACGCTGTTTTTTCAGTATCTGCTTGCACTTTATCAAGAATTCCTTGGTAGTTCGACACGATTTTTATTTGTTTTTCCTCTGCTTGATTTTGAGTTGCATTTAAAGCGTAAAGCACAATTTCTTTTGGATCTGAGGGAAAAATTGACAGTTGAATGTTGCCACTTTCCACTTGCGTCATGTTCAATAATTCACTGGTAATTTTTAACAAGCGACTTGCGTCATCTTTGATGCTTCCAATCAAATTTTGTTGTTCGCTGTTTAATTCCCCGATTTGCTCATTTTCTAATAATTGAACACTCATTTTTATAGAAGCAATGGGCGTTTTGAATTCATGTGAAACTGTTGCAATAAAATTCGTTTTCGCGAAATCTAGTTC
>RFNX01000265.1 GCA_009926905.1 Flavobacteriales bacterium | reverse complement strand
GTAAACCAGCCAATTCGATGCATCGGCGAATGTTTAACACATTACTTACTTGTCCTGTAATAATATGGAAATTTGCTTCCAAACGAACACCAGCCATTCCTACTGGTTCTTTCACGTCTGGTTCGTTGTCAACGATGTACTCTTGAGGAATCACAGTAATGATTTCTTCTCCAGGAGGCATCACTTCGTCATACATTTGATCAATAAATGCTTTCACATCTTTTTTAGAAATTTCACCAGAACGATCTTTTCTGGAATAAATTCCTCGGTGTTGCATGCTTTTGATGTGTTGACCAGCGATACCAACGTACACATTTTTGATGCGTAAGTTTCCTTCTTTGCAAGATTCTGTTTGTTCAATCGCAGCAGTAATTGATTCTACTGTTTGACCTATTTGAAACGATACCTCGCATTACTCCACGGGATTCACTTTTCCCCATAGAAATAATTTCGATTTTGCCATGATCGTTTTTACGACCAACAAAACACGCGATTTTTGTTGTCCCAATATCTAATCCAACAACGATTTGTGATTTTTTCACTTCGCTGTTACCCTCTTTTCCTGCAAACGATTTGTCCATCATATTTTACACTAATTTCATTGTACTTAGTCCAACCTTCATACGGCATGGCTTCTTTATAAAAAATCTTCAATCTTTCAAATTTCTCTTTGACTTCTTCCTCTGAATAAGCTGTTCCAAATACAATTTTTTGATCTCCTACCAAGGGAACCATAACAAAATTACCATCCCTTTGAAGGTAAACTTGACCGATAAGTTTTTGTAGTAGTGGATCGTTACAAACATAATTTGAAATTCGATAGATATCATCCAATTTTCGAATACTTTTCAAGGTGTCATTGTTAATAATAGCTTGTATGGATTCACGAGAATACGAATCGTCTATGTCGCCCGAAAACACAAGGGTTCGAGAGGTATGTAAATCGGAACGATTCATCAAAAAACCGTCTTCATCGAGGTAATAACTTTGACCTGAATTATTAAAAATTCGTGCTATTGGTTTTCTCAATTCAACTTTTATGTACCAATCTTTGCCAATATCGCGATAAACTTTTACCAATTTCACCTCTTGCATGTTCTTGATGAACAACTCAATTTCGTGAACTTTCAAATGCTCATTACTTTGACCTTCATAAATCAAACGTTGCATTTTTCAAACGTGCTAAAAGCTCATTTTCGGTTAAGAATGCATTTTCGCTGTCCACGTGAATGGAAACTGAAGGTGTTTTTGGTTGTTTTTTCGCTTCTTGATTTGACGCGGTCACAAATACAGCTATCACCCCCAAAAAGAGGACAATTCCAAGGACAATTTTCAACCAATTCTTCATTTTAGTCAGCTAAGTTGGAAAGTAAAAAATTCTTCAATGGTTGAACAATACGATCGATATCACCAGCACCAATTGTCAAAACAACGCCTTCTTTTACATTCGAAAAATGTTGCAAAACCTCACTTGGTGTGTTCAGCGATTTGTTTTTTAAAGTCATTTTTGAAAGCAACCAATCACTTGAAATTCCGTGAATAGGTTCTTCACGTGCAGGGTAAATCGGCATTAATAATAACTCATCCAATTTATCCAATTCTTCCACAAATCCTTCTGCGAAGTCACGGGTTCTTGAAAACAAATGCGGTTGGAAAATTCCAATAATTTTCTTATTCGGATAAAGCATTCGGATGGATTCAACCAAAGCTTTAATTTCTTTTGGATGATGCGCATAATCGTCGATGTACACCAAATCTTGTGTGCGAATGTGGTATTCAAATCTTCTTTTAACACCCAAAAACGTCTCCAATCCAGCACGGATTTCACTTTCAGACATTCCAAGTTCGTTTAAAAGCGCGATACAACCGAGTGCATTTTCAGCATTGTGCAAACCAGGTATTCCCAATTTTACTTTTTGCCAAAAAGAAGAACCTAAGCGAACATCTCCGTATAGAAAATCGTTTTCCCAAACAAAGTTTTGCATGCTGTAATTGGCTGTACTTGAGTTCAAAGCATACGTCACTTTTTTAGAAAGCGTGTTCAGATTCAATCCTTCTCGTTCTACCAAAACTCCGTTCAAATCCGTTTTCATAGCGTATTGCTTGAAACCTTCTAAGAATTGGTCTTCGTTCCCATAAATATCCAAATGATCTGCATCGGCAGAGGTAATAATACTTGCAAAAGGAGACAATTGAAGAAACGAACGGTCAAACTCGTCAGCCTCAATGACTGTCCATTGACTTTCTGAATCAAGTACTAAGTTTGAATTAAAATTTGTAGCTATTCCACCCAAAAACGCATTACATTTCCAAGTAGAATGATTTAATATGTGTGCCAACAATGAGCTTGTTGTTGTTTTTCCATGAGTTCCAGCAACGCACAAACCTTTGGAAGTACGTGTCAACATCCCTAATATCTCGGAACGTTTGTGTAATTTCACCTCTTTACTTTTTAGGTAAATAAATTCCTCCATTTTCGCAGGAATTGCAGGTGTATATATATAAAGTGTATTTTCTAATTCACTTAAAATATCTTCTAATTCTTCCCCTAAATCTTCATAATGCACCAAGCAACCTTCGTCTTCTAATTTTTGGGTCAATTCACTTGGAGTTTTATCGTAACCCACTACATTTAGACCTTGACTGTTGAAATATCTTGCCAAATTAGACATTCCAATTCCTCCAATCCCAAGAAAGTAAACTGATTTATAGCTGCTTAATAAATTGGTTTTCATTTGGTTTTCGACTTATGATTAGATTTTGGTTTTGCAGTTCGCGCAACGATTCCTTCGCAAACGTCTACAATTTCTATGGTTGCATTTGGTTTTTCAAGTTGTTTTAAAGCAACAGAAATCTCTTGGCAACGTTTTGTATCTTTAATTAAATCGAGTGTTTTCTTTACCAATTTCTCTCGAGCATCACCATCTTTTACAAGAATTGCCGCACCTTTTTCAACTAATGCCAAGGCATTTTTTGTTTGGTGATCGTCGGAAACATTTGGAGATGGAACTAAAACGATTGGTTTTCCAACCATACACAATTCTGAAACAGAAATGGCTCCAGCGCGAGAAATAATTACATCTGCAGCTGCGTAAGCTAAATCCATTCGATTGATAAATTGAAGTAAATGAATATGTTTCATTTCCTCACGAAACAGTTCTTCCACTAAATCACTATAATAATGCGAACCTGTTTGCCAAATAACTTGAATGCCGGCTTTGTTAATCGTTTCAATATTTCGAGCTAATGAACGATTCAATGTTTTTGCTCCGAGACTACCACCGATTACTAAAAGAACGGGTTTTGTCGGGTCCAATTTATAATAATTGAAAGCGTCAGCTCTTAAATCTTGTTTGACATGGAATTCTTTTCTTACCGGATTTCCCGTTAATATGATTTTCTTTTTAGGAAAATATTGATCCATTTTATCGTATGCTACGCAAATGTTTTCAGCTCTTCGCGCCAACATTCGATTGGTTTTTCCAGGATATGAATTTTGTTCTTGAATTAAGGTTGGAATTCCTAATAAATTTGCCATTTTTAAAGTTGGTCCACTAGCGTAACCACCAACTCCAATCACCAATTGCGGTTTGAATTGCGTCAAGATTCTTCTTGCTTTTAATAAGCTTTTTATGATTTTAAAAGGAAGAAGAAAATTAGACCACGCAAATTTTCTTTGAAATCCCGCAATTCTTAATCCTTCAATCTTATAACCTGCTTGCGGAACTTTTTCCATTTCCATTTTACCAGCTGCGCCAACAAAAAGAATTTTCACTTTAGGATTTCTGTTTTTAATTTCGTCTGCAATAGCTATCGCTGGGAAAATATGCCCACCCGTTCCGCCTCCTGATATTACCACACGATCTATCATATTTTGTTGTTTTTAGGAGCAAAAGCGCCTTCTACTTGGCTCGATTGCTTTTGAATTTGGTATGAAAAAGATTGAATTATGCCAATCGAAACGCAAGCCATTATTAAGGCTGAACCTCCCATTGCTAAGAATGGCATATTTTGTCCTGTGACTGGAAAAACTCCTGTGCAAACAAGCATATTTATACTTGCTTGAGTCAGTAAATGAATTCCAATGCCCAGACAGGCATAGGATTGAAACAAATCCTGAGTTTTTAGAGCAATTTGAATGATTCGAAATAAAAGTATCAAGTACAAAAGCACTAAAAATATTGCTGCGAAAAGACCAAATTCTTCTACATAAGTTGAGTAATAGAAATCGGCATAAGCTTCCGGTAAATATTCTTTCAGCTTTCCATCTCCTACTCCTTGTCCGAAAAAAGAACCGTTATGAATGGCTAATTTCGCATTATTTACTTGTGCATTGTCAATGTTAGTCTCGTCATTAACAACGCGATTTGTCAAACGATTTTTCCATGTATCATAACGTGGAAGTAAATTCAATTCTGGAAAACTGACATGAATTAGAATAATCATCGCCACAGCACCAACTCCAACTAAAGCAATAGTGAACAATTTTCCAAATGGAACACGACCTATAAAAAGTAAGACCATTGAAAGAAGAAACAACATGGCTGCTGTGGAGAAATTATCTTTTACGATCAACATGCAAATCACAATAATTGGCAACATTAAGGGAACAATTCCTTCTTTCCAATTATCGAATTTATCTTTTTTTCTAACTAACAATTTTGAAACATAAAGTATCAAAGCCAATTTCGCAAAATCCGATGATTGGAACGTCAGTCCTAAAAAAGGAATGCGAATCCAACGACCAGCGTCATTTACTTTGGCTCCGAAGAAAAAGGTATAAAGCAATAATATTATTGCCAAATAATACAAAAACTTGGTGAGTTGCCCAATGTATTTCGAATCTGTTCGATGGATAAAGTACATGGAAGCGAAGCCAATGACTACATAAATTAGATGTTTGAACAAATATTGAAAAGGAGTTCCTCCTTCCATTTTGACAAGTATAGGCACAAAACTATACACTGTCACTAATGAGAAGGCCATCATCAAAATGGTAATTATCCATATTACTCGATCACCTTTTAGATATTTTAGATATTCTCTCATTGAACTTGCACCAATTCTAAGTAGTTGTTGATTTGTCTATTTGTGTATTCAGTATTGGAATCAGTCGATGTAAACAAGATAATTCCAGGCTTGTACACTTTTTCTTTTATCGCTTTCAATGCGTCGTTGATGTCTTCGAAACGCATGCATTTTTCGTTGTTAAATTCAGATTCACCAATCACAAAATAGTTTGTAACTTTTGATTCTAACCCTTCGTTTTCAGCTAAAATTGCTTCCATTTCTGAACCGTTTCCAATCCAAATTACATCAAAAGGAAAAGATTGAATGGTCGAACTCAACGTTTCAACTCCAGGATACAACCATAAGAACGCATCCATTCCAAACAATTTCCCTTTCGGTTGCAACGATCCCGTTCTGCGAATTGTGATTTCTTTTTCACGGTTTTGCAACGCATCCATCCCAGCAATTTTTAATTCCTTCTCACTCATTTTCTCCAATTATAAAGCTCTCACAGCTTGTTTGAATTGATTTCCTCTGTCTTCGTAGTTTTCAAATAAATCGAAACTTGCGCAAGCTGGCGATAATAAAACCGTTTCGTCTTTTCTTGCCAATTGGTAACCATAAGCTACTGCTTCCATTGCAGATTTTGCTTCCACAATCGTTTCAACTTTATCAGCAAAAGCTTCGATGATTTTTTGATTATCAGTTCCAAGACAAATGATAGCTTTCACTTTTTCAGTTACAAGTCCAAACAATTCTGAATAATCGTTTCCTTTATCCACACCACCTACAACCCAAACTGTTGGTTTTTCCATGCTTTCTAAAGCAAACCAAGTTGAATTGATGTTTGTAGCTTTCGAATCGTTGATGAATTCAATTCCGTTTACTTTCGCAATGAATTCCAAACGGTGTTCAACGTTTACAAAGTCACCAAGACTTTCGCGCACAACTTCCGAGCGGATTTCTACAATGCGAGCTGCAATTCCTGCTGCTAACGAGTTTTGGGTATTGTGCTTACCCTTCAAAGCTAAATCGTAAATTGACATAGTTAATTGTTCTTTTATGTTTATTGTTAGTTGTTTCTCTTTTGCAAATCCACCAACGGTTTGCTCTTCTTTCAATGAAAAAGGAGCCAATTGCATGGACAGTTTTCTTTTTGCTATTTCGGCTTGAATGATTGGATCGTCGTAATTGTAAATGAACCAATCCTCGTGTTGTTGATTGTTGAGAATTCTGAATTTAGAATCCACGTATTTTTGCATTTGATATTCGTACCTGTCCAAATGGTCAGGCGTAATATTTGTCAAAATGCTAATATTTGCTCGGAAATCGTACATGTCGTCCAATTGAAATGAACTCAATTCCAACACATACCAATCGTAATTTTCTTCAGCGATTTGTTTTGCAAAACTTTGTCCTACATTTCCAGCTAAACCTACATTCCATCCTGCTTTTTTCAAGATGTGGTAAGTCAACATGGTAGTCGTTGTTTTACCGTTACTTCCTGTTATGCAAATTGTTTTCGCATTGGAATAATAACCTCCGAATTCGATTTCAGAAATGATTTTGATTCCTTTTGCTTTAATTGCTTGAATCAAAGCCACTTTATCAGGAATACCTGGAGATTTGATAACTAAATCAGCTCAAACGCGCTCTTGCGAATGCATTCCTTCTTCCCATTCGATTTGGCGCGACTCCAATTCAGCTTTGAAAGAATCTTTGATTTTTCCACCATCAGAAACCAATACATTCCAACCTTGCTTTTTTGCAAGAATTGCAGCTCCAACACCACTTTCGCCAGCGCCCAAAATCACGATATGTTTCCCAGTTCCTTCCACTTTTTATCGTAATTTGAGGGTTACAATTGTTACTACAGCCAACAAAACAGCCACAATCCAGAAGCGCGCTACGATTTTTGCTTCGTGCAATCCTTTTTTCTGATAGTGGTGGTGCAACGGTGCCATGAGGAAAATGCGTCGCCCTTCACCAAAGCGCTTTTTGGTAAATTTGAAATAGCCGACTTGCATCATCACCGATAAATTTTCGATTAAGAAAACACCACACAAAACGGGAATCAATAATTCTTTACGGATAGAAATGGCAAATACGGCGATAATGCCACCTAATGCCAAACTTCCAGTGTCGCCCATAAATACTTGTGCTGGATATGAATTGTACCATAAAAATCCAACACAAGCTCCAACAAACGCAGCAATAAAAATTACCAATTCTTCTGCCATTGGAATGTACATTACGTTGAGGTAATCGGCGAATTTGGCATGAGAACTTACGTAAGCTAAAACTGCTAAAGCGATTCCGATGATTGCCGAAGTTCCAGTAGCTAAACCGTCCAAACCGTCAGTCATATTTGCTCCATTTGAAACTGCGATAACGATGAAAATCACAATTGGAATGAACAACAACCAGCCGTAAGATTTATGTGAATCGCCAATTAACCAGTTGTAATTGAACTCATTTCCTTTGATGAAAGGAATGGTAGTTGTCATATCATCGGTTTTAATCCACTTATAATCTTCTCCTTCGTTTTGAATATGTAAATGCGTCACAAATTCTTCATCAGCTTTCAATTTATAATCAGCATCAACGCGTTTGTGAACTGAAACCGCATCAGAGAAATAAAGAATGCATCCTACAATTAATCCAACTCCGATTTGACCGATTACTTTGAATTTTCCTTTTAGTCCTTCTTTGTTCTTTTTGAACACTTTAATGTAATCGTCTAAGAAGCCAATTAAACCCAACCAAACAGTTGCCAAAAGCATCGTAATCACATACACATTGTGCAATTTTGCAAACAATAACGTTGGAATTAAAATCGCTGAAAGGATGATTAATCCTCCCATCGTTGGCGTTCCTGATTTTTCAATTTGCCCAGCTAAACCTAAATCGCGAACGGTTTCACCGATTTGTTGTTTGCGCAACGAATTAATAATTTTCTGTCCAAAAACAACAGAAATGACCAAAGAAGTTATCAAAGCCAAACCTGCTCTGAAGGAGATAAATCCAAACAATCCCGCTCCTGGAACGTTCAATTTATTTAAGTATTCAAATATATAGTACAACATTATTTCTTCAATTGGTTGAACAATTCTTCTGTTATTTTTAAGTCATCGAAATCGTGGCGAACTCCCATAATCTCTTGGTATTTCTCGTGTCCTTTTCCAGCAATCAGCAACACATCACCTTGATTAGCTAATGAAATAGCGGTTTTAATTGCTTGTTTTCTATCCTGTATTGTAATGGATTTCGTTTGTTGCTCGCTGTCCAAACCAGCTTCCATTTCTTCCAAAATCGCTTGTGGATTCTCCGTTCTTGGATTATCAGAAGTTAAAATCACTTGCGAGCTTAAATCTGCTGCAATTGCGCCATTTTCGGACGTTTCGTTTTATCTCTATCACCGCCACATCCTACAACAGTTATCACTTTTTGAGTTCCTTTCCGAATGTTGTTGATTGTTTTCAAAACATTTTCCAACGCATCAGGAGTATGCGCATAATCAACGATGGCAGTTATTCCAGCATTGCTTCTCACATATTGAAAACGTCCTTCAACAGATTCCAAATTGCTAATGATTCGCAACACTTCCATTTCGTCCATACCTAACAATTGGCTAACTCCATACACTACTAACAAATTGTATGCATTGAAATCACCAACCAATCGCGAATAAACTTCTGTATTATTGATGGTCATAACCAAACCAGTCAATTCATTTTCAATCACTTTTCCTTTAAAATCTGAAGGTGATTTCAAAGCAAACGTTTGTTTTTTGGCTGCTGTATTTTGCAACATCACCAAACCATTTTTATCATCTGCATTTACCAAAGCAAAAGCATCTTTCCCTAATCCGTCAAAAAATGCCTTTTTCACTCGGATGTACTCAGCAAATGTTTTGTGGTAATCCAAATGATCGTGTGTGATATTTGTGAAAGCGCCTCCAGCAAACTCCAAACCTGTGATTCGGTGCTGATGAACGGCGTGCGAACTCACTTCCATGAAACAATAAGTACAACCTTCAGCAACCATTTTCGCTAAAAGAGCATTCAAGTTAATTGGGTCAGGAGTTGTGTGTGTAGAAGGGATTTCTTCTGTTCCAATTTTATTTACAACAGTTGAAATCAGACCGCATTTAAAACCCAATTCTGAGAATAATTTATGCAATAAAGTTGTCGTTGTCGTTTTGCCATTGGTACCCGTGATTCCAATCAACTCCAAGTCTTGAGAAGGATTGTCATAAAAAGCACAAGCCACTGAACCTAAAGCTTCCGATGTATTTTCAACGTGAATAATTGTAGCATCTTCAGGTAAATTCACTTTTTCCTGCACTACAAAAACG
>RFNX01000220.1 GCA_009926905.1 Flavobacteriales bacterium | reverse complement strand
TTTCACGTGCATAAACATTTGACCTTTATCGTCACAAGCTCCACGTGCAAAAATTGCTCCTTGCGGATGAATTGGCGTTGTTTTTATCACCGGTTCAAAAGGCGGTGAAGTCCACAATTCCAATGGGTCAGCTGGTTGCACATCATAATGTCCGTAAACCAAAACTGTAGGCAAAGATGCGTCCACAATTTTATCTCCGTAAACGATTGGGTAACCTGCCGTTTGGCAAATTTCAACGTTGTCAATTCCTATTATAGTTAAGTTGTCGGCGAGGTGTTGAGCACAGGAATGCACGTTCTCTTTGTAGCTTGGATCCGCAGAAATCGATGGAATTTTGAGTAAATCTATTAATTCGTTCAAAAATCGTTCTTGATTTTCGCTGATGTATTTTTGGCTATTTTCCATGTTAAATTTTTTGAGTAATCAAAGATGCGAAAAATATTTGCTTTGCTTGCAATTTTGTTTTAAAGCTAATCAAAGCGATAGGTTTTAAAAAAAGAAAAGCTAAAGAATCGTTTTTGTGAAAACACCTATTTTTAAAAATAATGACTAAATTTAGGTTTATATGCCATTCTTGGCACATGTAAGTTTATAATTTGAATTATCTTGACGTTTATTGTTGTTATTATTTTGCGAACTTGCGCCCGTAATTTTTTGTATAAAAATGAAGACAATAGAGAAAATTAGTATTGATGAACTTGATGGTAAACGTTTCAAAATAAGACTTGTAGAACCTATTGAGGAAAAAAAAGCTATTTTGACACACTATTTACATAATATCAAAAATGTAAATGAACATGAATACCAAAAAGACGCATTACAATTTTTAAATGAATATGTTGTTTATAAAGAACAAGAAGAAAATGTTTCAATTGTAGCAGAACAAGCATTACAACAATTACTTTTTGAAGTTGAAAACGTTCCTTTTCCCACACCAAAAAACTACACATTTAAGTTTATTGATTTGTTTGCTGGAATAGGGGGGTTCAGAATTGCAATGCAAAACCTTGGGGGTAAATGTGTTTTTACAAGTGAATGGGATAAAGAGGCTCAAAAAACATACAAGGTAAATTTTGGAGAAGTTCCGTTTGGAGATATTACAAAACCTTATGTGAAAAAGTTTATTCCTGAAAAGTTTGATGTTTTGTGTGCAGGATTTCCATGTCAAGCATTTTCAATTGCAGGAAAGAGAGGAGGGTTTGATGATACGCGTGGTACTCTTTTCTTTGATGTTGCAGAAATAATTAAAAATCATCAACCAAAAGCAATTTTTTTAGAAAATGTAAAAGGATTGAGAAGTCATGATAAGGGTAAAACACTAGAGACAATATTAAATGTTCTACGTAATGATTTAAATTACTTTGTTCCTGAACCTCAAATAATAAATGCTAAAGATTTTGGTGTTCCTCAACATCGAGAAAGAATATATATTGTTGGGTTTCATAAATCATTGGGAATAGAAAGTTTTGAATATCCTAAACCAATAGAAAAGAAAGTAACTTTTGCAAATATTAAAGAAAAAACAGTTCCTCCAACTAAGTATTTTCTATCAACACAATATATTCAAACTTTAGTAAACCATAAAGCAAGACATGAGGGAAAGGGTAATGGATTTGGTTATGCAATTATTCCTGATGATGGAATTGCTAATGCGATTGTTGTCGGTGGAATGGGAAGAGAAAGAAATTTAGTTTTTGATCACAGAATAACTGATTTTACTCCAACAACTCATATTAAGGGAACTGTAAATAGAGACGGTATTCGTAAAATGACACCAAGAGAATGGGCAAGATTACAAGGTTTTCCTGATAAATATATAATTCCTGTTTCAGATGCTTCAGCATATAAACAGTTTGGTAACTCTGTTGCTGTTCCTGCGATACAAGCAACCGCAGAACAAATTTTAAAACTTATATTGTAAATAATGGGCAAATTAAACGACTTAAGTATAACAGTAGGAAAAGACAACAAAGCTGAAATTGTTTTTGATAGTTTGTTTCCAAGTTTTTTGGACGTAAAGTATGAAAAACCTTCAGAATATGTAGAAAAATACTGGAATGCTTTTCTTTCACTTACTGATAGAAACAACAATTTAAATGGGAAGATTTTTGAGTACATTTTAGCAACTCTTTGTGTAAGAGAAGGGATTTTACCCATTTACATGAGCGCAAAAGTGGCATTTGTTCCCAATGTAATTTATGATTTAATGTTTTACACAAAAGAAAGAGGTCCTATTTGTTGGAGTGTTAAAACGAGTTTAAGAGAAAGATACAAGCAAGCCGATTTAGAGTCAATAGCCTTAAAATATGTCCATAGAAAAGCATTAAGCTACTTAATAACCCTTGAGGTAAAAGAAGCAAAAAGTGTTAAATCAAAAATTAAAAGTGGAGATGTAATTGGATTAGATGATGTAATAGTAGCAACTTCTGAAGATTTCAATCAACTAATTATTGAATTAAAGGAATTTGAATTTTCCGAACCTCCAACGGTTAAGGTAATTGAAAGTAATCAAATAATTACAGAAGACAAGGTTAAACTAATTAAATAAACCAATAATTTTTTGAATCTTAATTCCTTACTTTTATGTCCGTATTTCAATTAACCACATGATTCGAATAAAATTCCTGTTTTCCCTTTTTTTCGCTTTCCTAATTTTAGAAGCTTGTAGCGAAAGTTTAGAAGAGAAAACTGCTCTTGGTGGAAAAAAATACGGTGGCACCTTTACTTTTATTACGAGAGAAAACACAAGCACCTTTTTTCCTCTGAGTACTTATAGTTTGGAAAATCAACGGGTGCTGACTCCAATTTTTGAACCTTTGTTGCGTGTGGATATTCACAGTAATAAAGTTGTTCCGAACATCGCAAAAAGATTCAACGTTTCTAAAAACGGAAAAACAATCGAGTTGATAATTCGCGACGACGTGTATTTTCATGCCGATAAATACAACGATGACGAAGCTGAAAAACTGAAAATTGAGGATGTAAAATTCTCTTTGGAGTTTGCTTGCTCTGGAAATAAATTAAATCAATTGGGACACATTTTAACAGGAAAAATAGTTGGTTCCAAAAAATTTCAAAGCTCCTCAAAAAGTAATTTTCCTAAAAAAGGAGTGGAGGGAATTGATATAAAAAACGACTCGACATTAGCCATTCATTTAACGAAAGCGTACAACAATTTCATCGAGTTATTGAGCCACCCAAACATCGTGATGCTTTCAAAAAAAGCGTATGACTTTTACGGTGAAAATATTAAATACCATCCCGTCGGAACAGGTCCATTTATGCTCAAAAGTCACAACGATAAACAAGTAGTTTTAGCGCGCAATGATGCTTATTGGAAGAAAGACGAGTTTGGAAATCAGTTACCATTTTTAAGTGAAATACGCATCTTAAATCAAAATTTTGCGGAAAAAGAAGGTGATTTGTTTTCAAAAGGAAAAGTTGACGTCATTCTGGAACTACCTGTCGATAAATTGGATTATACTTTTGGAACGCTAAAAGACGCGAAAAAAAGGGAAAAATGTACTGCATAGAATTGTGTACAGAAAAGGTGTAAAAGTGAATTATTTTTCTTTCAATTGCGACTCAAAACCTTTTAAAGATGTACGTGTTCGCAAGGCGTTTTTGATGGCGCTCGATAAAGAAAAAATGTTGCTTGATGTTTAAACGGCGACGGAAATATTTCGAACAATGGTTTCGTTCCGAAGAGCAAATTTTTCCAATCTCAAAGTGTGAAAGGTGTAGGTTTTAATCCACAAATGGCGAAACAATTAATGACTGAAGCTGGTTATAAAAATGGGGTTGGTTTTCCAGAATTGGAACTTTTTGTGACGTATAAAAAAGGAACGCTTACTTATAACTATTGCGAACATATTCTTTCACAAATCAATCGAAACTTAAATGTTCGAATAAAAATAAAGCACATTTCTAAAGAGAAAAGAAGGGTGTTGATTCGCAAAGGAAAAATAAAAATTTGGAAAACCGGTTGGACTGCTGATTATCCAAATCCTGAAGCCTATTTAGGTGTGTTTTACTCGAAAAATAAAGGCGAAAACAACGGCGTTTGGAACTTTAATAATTTCAAAAACCCAACATTTGATGCCCTTTATGAACGTTCTATTTTAGAGCGAAACACAGCCAAAAAACTTCAAATTCAACAGCAATGCGACCAATTATTAATGGATCAAGCTGCGATTTTGCCTTTATTCACAGAAGACATTTTTATGGTGGTAAACATCCGTGCTCGTGATTTTGAAGTGAACCAATCGGGTATTATTGACTTTTCAAGAATGTATATCAAAAATGTTTCTTCCAAATAAAATTATGTCAAAAAAAATAAGCAATTCTCGCAAAGCTTTTCCGAGCAGAAGCATGGGGCCGCATGTTTTACAGGTTATTCCAAGTGCCATTTCAAACATCGACCCATTTGTGTTTTTAGATCACTTTGGTCCGTTTGAGAAAACGCCCGATTTCAAGGGTGTTCCACCTCATCCACACGCAGGAATTGCAACAATTTCGTATTTACTTTCAGGAAGTAACCGCCACCAAGACAGTCGCGGACATGATGCCTTGATTGAAGCAGGTGACTTAGCTTGGATGCGAGCAGGAAAAGGAATTGTTCACGCGGAAGGCATGAACGAGAACAGCTCAGATACACAGATCATTCACGGTTTGCAGTTTTGGATTTCATTGCCTGCGAAGGACAAATTCATCGAGCCTGCTTTTAACCATTATCCCAATGCTGTTTTTCCTCGAGTAATTATAAATGACGTGGAAGTCAAAGTCATTTACGGTGATTTATTGGGGGCTCATTCTCCTGTTGAAAGCCTCTCCCCTACTTACATGTACGAATTGAAAATGTCTTCAGATTCAAGTGTTCATTTACCAATAACAGAAGGTTATACTTGTGGATTATATGTCGTAAAAGGTAGCGTTAATGCAGACGACCACCGATTGTTGCCATGTATCATGACGCGTTTTGAAACAGAAGGAGAAGGCATCGACCTCAGCGCCAATGAAGAAAGTTTAATCCTTGTTTTTGGAGGCGAACCATTGAACGAACCGATTGTGGAGTATGGCCCATTTGTGATGAATTCTCAGGAACAAATTGCGCAAGTCATTCACGATTATGAAGCTGGTAAGATGGGCGAGATTCAATAGGGAGCCTTGGACACGAATTTCATGAATTAACACGAATTATCTAAATTATTTGAGGATTATAATCAATCCAAAACATCATCCGATTTAACCAAAATTGGTTCTCTTTTTGAGTTTTCAATACTTAAAAGTACCAAAGCGATTACGCCAATTGAGGTTGTTACAAAGCCCATCGAAAAAGAACGTGAATATCCATTCCCCCAATCAGCAAGAGTCAAAACTGAAATAAAAAAGTAAGTTAAACTATAGATGACAGAAACAATGAATGTAATCCAAATATTTAAGGTTCTATTCCTTGAAATTCCCATTCCAAAAGCCGCCAAAAAAATCCCAAGAATGAATGCACCATATACTGAAATGTGCTGAAAACCATAAATTGTGTAAGATTCCTCTTTTACTTCATCGGGACTCAAATACGTTTCAGCATGGATGAAAGGCAAGAAAAAAGATAGGATTAAAAGCAAAAAAGCACCGAGTAAACCTTTTCGAATTTTTTCATTCATCTTACCAAGATTACTGCCCATATTTAATTACTTTTTATGATAATACACAAAGTTACAATTGTTACTTAAAAGGAATTTGAAATTTGAAAAAATCCTAAAAATTTACAAGTTTCAATTCAGTAACTAAAACCAAGAAATAGAAGCCTATTAATTTCAGTTATGAATGTCTATGATTCTGGCACTATTTGTTTGATTAAAAGTTTGTCAATTGTTATTAGAAAGAATTTTTGATAACATTATTTTTTTAAATAATTGCGCAACTGAATCGGCCAATGTTCTTGACATTTAAGTAGTTCTTCAAGATAAATGATTGGCAATTGTTCACATTTACTCCACACCAATTTATTGAATTGGTTGTCGGGATGCTGATCGCGCTTTGCAGTCATGGGTGAAAGTTCGACACAAACCGCTAAATAATCCGTTTTCACACGAATGTAGTTTTCCATTCCGCAACCGTAACTTATTGGATTATAAGATAATTCTGTCATTTTCAGTTCTGTTTTTTGTGACACTTTCCAGCTGATCCATTGGTCGATTCCATTGTATTTTTCATAAGTATCACAATCTCCCCAAAAAAGCACGTTACCTTTCGTATGAAATGAAAGTGTCAAAATTGGCTGAACCCGTTGAATGAAATTTTGTAAGGCAATTGTTTCTTTTGCTTCGGCTGGAAAACAACCTTTATAGCCTTCAGATGCGGGAACTTCTTGTGAAATGGAACTGCATTTATACAAGTGATTTCCATCGTCGAAATTACTGTTCAAATCTACGCCTAGACCATTTGCTTTCCAATCGCTCAATTTTCCAACAAGTTTTAATTGCAGCACATTTTCTTTGAATTTTTCAATGCCTTCCCAATCTTCATGTGCAATTTTTAATCCATCTGGATTTGCAACTGGAAGCAAGTAAAAATCAAAGGTTTTCAGTAAATCATTTGCAGATTTATAGGTGCTATCTTTATTTTCGAGTGAAAGCAAAAATAAATTGGCAAATTTCATCACGAATTTTGAACTGTAATCTTCTCGCGCATGGATGTTTCCTGCAATGAAAATCGGGTATTTTTTGAAAGGACTTTCGTTACTGATTTTCAAACACAAAAGAGGCAAGCCAAATTCCGAAAAACCAATGGTGTCAAGGTTTGTAAACGCAGCATGATTGATTTGTAATTGTTTTAAATCCTCACAAATCATTGAAAACGTGTATTTTTCATTGTCCTCGACAAGGTAGCTTGGCTGTGAAAACACACTATAAGATAAACACAAGAAAAACAAAACTACCGCACCACGCATAAGAAAACAACGTCAAATTGCTAAAATATTACATAACTTTGAAATGAATTACTCAATTTCACAAACTTTTCAACTTTTATAGTATGACTTCGAAAGCGGCTTTATGTACTTTATTGAACATCGAATTTCCAGTAATCATGGCGCCGATGTTTTTGGTTTCCAATGAAAAAATGATCATTGAAGGAATTAATGCAGGTATAACTGGTGCAATTCCAGCGCTTAATTATCGAACTATCGAAGAATTGAGAAAAGCGATTCGCTCCATCAAAACGCAAACTTCTGGTCCTTTTGGAATCAACCTAATTGTGAACCAATCGAACTTTTTGTACAAAGAGCAGTTGCAAGTGTGCTGTGAAGAAAAAGTAGATTTTTTCATCACTTCATTGGGTTCGCCTGAGGAAACGATAAAGAAAGCACACAAACACGGTATCAAAGTTTTTTGTGATGTTACAGATGCAAAATTCGCAAAAAAAGTTGAAGGACTTGGAGCCGATGCAGTGATAGCAGTTTGTAAAGAAGCAGGTGGTCACGCTGGAAATATTTCATTCAAAGAATTGATTCCAGAATTGAAAAAAGTATGTACTATTCCTGTATTATCAGCAGGAGGAATTGGTACCGGAAAAGGCATTAAACAAATGTTGGATTTAGGTGCTGACGGCGTTTCAATGGGAAGTATTTTCATAGCAACCAACGAAGCTCCTGTTTCGCAAGAATACAAAGATGCGTGTGTACAATACACAGCAAAAGACATCGTAATGACCACAAAATTGTCAGGAACGCCTTGTACAGTCATCAATACGCCGTATGTTCAAAAAACGGGAACGCAACAAAATTGGTTGGAGCGCATTTTGAACAAAAACAAAAAACTTAAAAAATGGATGAAAGCTTTGACCTTTATGAAAGGAATGAAAAGCCTTCAAAATGCAGCTTTCAGTTCGACTTATAAAACGGTTTGGTGCGCTGGTCCTTCTATCGAACACGTTACTGAAATCCGATCAGTGAAAGAAGTTGTAGAAGAATTGCGTAGAGATTTCGAAAGTGCTTGATTATCTAGAAAACTACATCTCCTTCAGCACTCCATCCTCTACTTTAATGATTCTTCCGGGGAATCTTTGAACCATTTGCATGTCGTGCGTTGCCATTAAAATCGATGTTTTTTCCTCTTTTGCCACAGCGATTAACAGCTGCATAATTTCTTCCGAAGTTTCTGGGTCTAAGTTTCCTGTGGGTTCGTCTGCTAAAATCAATTCCGGTTTGTTCAATAACGCTCTTGCAATGGAAACACGTTGTTGCTCACCGCCCGAAAGTGTATTGGGATAATCATTTGCTTTTTGTTCCACGCCAACCAATTGCAAACAACCCAAAGCGCGTTTGTGAATCAAGTTTTTGTCTTTCCAACCCGTTGCACCCAAAACAAAATACATGTTTTGCAAAACGGTTCTATCCATCAACAATTGAAAATCTTGAAATACAATACCAATTTTGCGTCTTAGAAAGGGCACGTCTTTTTTCGCCAATTGACGAAGATTGTAACCCGCCACCATTCCTTCGCCTTCTTTCAATGAAATTTCTCCGTAAAGCGTTTTCAACAAACTACTTTTTCCACTTCCTGTTTTACCAATCAAGTAAGCGAATTCCGTTTCTTCCAAATCCAACTTTACGTTTTTAAGCACCAGCTTATCTTGTTGGTAGATTTGAGCGTTTGATATTGTTATGACTTTCGACACGATAGATTTTGTTTTTTACAAAAATCCTGAAACTTCTGTAACACTTCTGCTTTTTTACGATTTTATCTTAACAAAGTCAGGTTTAAAACTTTTGCCCCCTTCAAAACTGACCGACAGGCTAAGCATTAATTTTACAGGCGTTGAGAACTATGCTGAAATATTTCGTTATCTTATTGATTTTTCTCCCTCTCTCTTTCTTTGCTCAGCAAACGGAGAAGTATGCAGGAGATTATACCGGATTTTATAGAGCCGAGGAGTTGTTTGAAAAAGCACAATACAGTGCTGCGCGAGAGGAATTTCGTGCATTCATCAACCAATTAAAAAATGAAAATGACCCACTTTATGTGAAGGCATTGTACTACGAAGGCATTGCTGCGTTGGAATTGTATAATAACGACGCCATTCCTTTGTTGGAAGCTTTCAATAAAAAGTATCCCGAAAACATCTATCGCTATCTGATTGGTTTTAAAATTGGGAATTACTTTTTCCAAAAAGAAGATTTCTTAAACGCACAAGTTTGGTTTCAAAAAGTGCCTGTAAGCGAAGTAGATAAAAGCCAAAAAGAAGAATTTTTATTTAAATTGGGTTATTCTGCCATGCAAAATGGCGACAAAGAAGCTGCTTATTCAGCGTTCCGAGATGCAAAAGATGGAACAACGCAATACGCTTCGCCGAGCTTATATTTCTATTCGCATTTGAGTTACACTAAAAATTCATTGCAGGTCGCATTGGATGGATTCAAAAAACTAAGAACAGATTCTACTTTCTGTGGAGTTGTTCCCTATTACATCGCTCAGATTTACCACAAACAAGGTCAATACGAAGAAGTAGTAAATTTTGCACCAACTGTTTTGAATTGCGCTTTTGTGAACAACGAATCTGACATTCAACACATTATTGGGAACGCTCATTATAAATTAGACCATTACCAAGAAGCAATTCCATACTTAGAGAAATACATCACCAAATCAAAAGGAACGCGCGACGATTCGTATGAATTGGGTTATTGTTATTTCAAAACTAATCAATACGATAAAGCGATTAAATCGTTTGACAAAGTTACGCGAGTAGACGATAGTTTGGGACAAATTGCCATGTATCAAATTGGAGAATCGTACCAGAAAATTGATAAATTATTACCTGCAAGAAGTGCTTTTGAACGTGCTTCTGAAATGAAAACATTGCCTGAAATTCAAGAAGATGCCTTGTATAATTTTGCAGTAATTTCCTTCAAAGTGGACATCAACCCGTACGATGAATCAGTGCGTGCCTTTGAAAATTACTTGAGTAAATATCCAAACTCGAAACGTAAAAAAGACGTTTATCAGTATTTAGTGAACGTGTACACCAACACAAGTAATTTTGCGAAAGCCTTGGAATCATTGGACAATTTGCCAACCAAAGATGCGCGATTGAAACGCGTTTATCAAACTGTAGCGTTCAATTACGGTGTTGAGTTGTTCCAAAAAAATAATTTAGAAGGCGCAATGGACGCTTTCAAATTAGTTGACCGTTACCCAATTGACCCACAAATGGTGGCTTTATCGAAATATTGGATTGCTGACCTACTTTTTAGAGCTGGTCAAATTGACGAAGCCATTTCAACATACCGCGACTTTTTAGGCTCGCCAGCTTCAAATTCATTGTCTGAAAAAGTGGACGCTTATTACAATATGGGTTACGCTTATTGGCAAAAAGACAACATCGAAGAAGCGATAAAATCGTTTAGAATTTACTTGCAATCGTCGCCAAAAAATAAAGATAAAATTTTGGATGCAACGTTCCGCGCAGCAGACGGATTCTACACTACCAAACAAAATCTTTTGGCAATTGAATTCTATAACGAAGCGTATAAAATGAATACAGCTTTGAACGATAAGGCATTGTATTATTTGGCAAAATCTTATGGTTACAATGGTCAATTGGATGAGAAAATCAAGACCTTGAAAGAATTGTTGTCAAAGTATCAAAAATCGAAATACATTATGAACGGAACGTATGAATTAGCGCGTTCGTATGTGTCTAAATCGTTGTTTGAAGATGCCTTAACGCAATACAAAGCATTCATCACTCAATTCCCGAAATCACCTTATTTGTTAGACGCTCAATTGGAAATCGCGGATTTGTATTATAAAAAATGGGATTATACCAAAGCTGAATTGGAATATACTAAAATCTTGAACGAACACGAAAAAGAACGCGATGTGTGTGAACGTTCAGTGAAAGGTTTGGTTGATGTTTACAATGCGCAAAAATCACCAGAAAAAGCAGCGGAAATTGCAGACAGATATCCTTGTGCTAATATTTCGAAAGACGAAAAAGAAAACATGTTCTACAATCCAGCATTTCAAAGTTATACAGACAGTAGTTATGTGGATGCAGTATCTAAATTCGAAAGCTATTTAACGAAATTCCCTGACGGAAGATTTGTGAATGAAACGTATTATTTCCTAGGAAACAGTTATTTCAAATTGAAAGATACGGTGAAAGCTGTAGCGAAATTTGAGAAATTTTTGGAAACACCAAACACGATTTATTCTGAGTACGCAGCTTCTAGAACAGCTGTTTATTATTACAATCACGAAGATTACACGAAAGCTTATAAATATTACGACAAATACGATCAATTAGCAACTAAACCAACTTCTCAATTCAATGCGAAATTAGGAATGATGCGTTGTGCGTTCTTAACGGATGATTTTACGAAAGCAGCGATTTATGCGAAAATGGTGTTGGAAACTCCTTCTTTAACGATGCCGTTGAAAATTGAAGCAGAATACGCTCGTGGAATGTCGAATTTCAAACTTGCAAATTATGTAGATGCAAAAACTTCCTTGGAATGGTTGGTGAAAAACACAACGACAGCAATGGGAGCAGAAGCAAAATACACTTTAGCGGATTTATATTTCAAACAAGCACAATATGCATTGGTTGAAACAGAAGTAAAAGCTTTAGTGAAAATGAAACCAAGCTACAATTATTGGGTAGCAAAAGGTTTGATGTTACAAGCTCGCGTTCACATTATCAATGATGATTTATTCCAAGCTGAACAAACGTTGAAATCGGTCATAAATTTCTATCCAGATCCAAATGATGGAGTGATGACAGAAGCAAACGATTTGTGGGATGAATTGATGCAGTTGAAAAATCCACCTGTGATTGATGCGCCAAAAGAAGATAAAAAAATTGAAATTAAAGGTCAGTAAGATGAGAACGATAGGAACAATTTGCACCTTCACTTTAGTTGCGTTACAAGCTTTTGCTCAGCCTGCCGATGTTACAGTGGAAGGAAAGGGAAATCGCGAAATAGAATCTGCTTTTCGTATTACTGAAACGCCTAAAATTATAGACACTGTAAAAGCTACTCCTGTGGCTTCATACCCAATGCTTGTTTACCAAGGAATGACGAAAATTTACTTGGACACCATCGAAGCGGCAACGGTTGAAACGACTGAGAAATTGAAACAACTGTATCCGTTTTATGCAAAAATCGGAATTGGTTCTGTGATCATGCCACTTGGAGAATTGTATTATAACTCGACACGCTCTCGCAGCAATGTTTTAGGAGCGCACGTAAAACACGTTAGTTCATTTGGTGATGTGAAAGACCGCAATAAAGTGACGTATGCACCTGCAGGTTTCGACCGTACGGAAGTTAAGTTATTCGGAAAAGTGAACGAAAGCAATTACAATCTTTCAGGAGATTTATACTACAAAAACGACGGATTTCATTATTACGGTATTCCTGTGGATTCCATTTCGGCTGATTCAATTGCACAGCGCATTCAACAAATTGGCGCGAACGGTGAATTCATCGGAAATCGTGGGGATACTTCTATGTTGAATTACAAAATCGCAACTGGATACACCTATTTGTTCACTAAAAAACCAATCGTAGATTCACTTTCAGATTGGAAAACACAAGAGCATCAATTTTATTTTAAAACAAAAGGTTGGTACAATTACAAAAGCGAATCGTTCTATGCGAATTTGGGCGTGCGCTACAACGGTTACAAATTTGGAATCAAGGACTCTGTTTTAACTCCAATAGATTCTGGAATCGTTCGTAACAACACGATTATTGATTTTCATCCTGGTGTTTTAACACAACGTTTCAATGACCGTTTGAAAGTAGAAATTGGTGTTTTATTGAGTATTGATATCAATCAAAAAACAAAAGCGTATGTTATCCGCAAGCTGAATTAAAATATTCATTTGTAAACGATATGTTCATTCCTTTCATTGGAATTCGCGGTGGATTGAAACAAACTTCTTTCCGTTCATTGTCTTCTGAAAATCAATACATGCTGACGAATGTTCAATTGCGCAACGAACACAATCCGTATGACATTTATGGTGGTTTCAAAGGGAACTTAAGCAAACGAATGACATTCAACATCAATGCAAGTTTTGCGAAAATCATGAACAAAGCATTTTTTGTAACAGATACTTTGTATTCGGTAGGAAACAAATTCAATGTGATTTACGATACCTTAAACCACACACGTGTAGAAGCCTCGTTGACATACCAGTTAAATGAAAAATTAAAAATCGATGGAATAGGACGTTTCAATTCGTATGAAATGAAAAATGAAGCTTTTGCATGGAATTTACCACAATTGCAGTTTTTGGTGAGAGGTTCTTACAATTTATTCGACAAGTTTTTAGTGAATTTAGATGCAAACATCGAAACTGGAAGAAAAGCGTTGGTTTATGGACCAGGTCAAGATGTGAAAGTCGAAAACGGACAATATTACAAAGCTTTGGGAACAATAATGGATTTGAACTTAGGATTTGAATACCGTTACAACACACGCGTTTCTGCTTTTTTACAATTCAACAATGTTGCTGCTCAGCGCTACAATCGTTGGTATGGTTATCCCGTGCAATCGTTCCAAGTCATGGGCGGAATTACTGCGAGATTTTAAAATAATTGCGAACTTCAAAAATTGCAAGCTATTAGTAACTAATAGCTAACGAGTTTTTGTGAGCGCTCTGC
>RFNX01000481.1 GCA_009926905.1 Flavobacteriales bacterium | reverse complement strand
CCAACTGCAGGTTTGCATTTCTCCCGTCAATTGATGAAACGTTTGGAATTGAAAGGAATTAATTTCGCTGAATTGACTTTACACGTTGGATTGGGAACTTTCCGTACGGTAGAAGTGGAAGATTTAACGAAACACAAAATGGATTCAGAGCAGTTAATCATTTCTGAATTGTGTGCAAATACAGTAAACACTGCAAAATTGAATAAAAAACGCGTTTGTGCTGTTGGTACAACTTGTATGCGCGGAATTGAAACCTCAGTTTCTACCGAAGGCTTGTTGAAACCATTTGACGGTTGGACAAATAAATTTATTTTTCCTCCGTACGATTTCAGTATTGCTGACAGTTTAATCACGAATTTCCACACACCACTTTCAACTTTATTAATGATGATTTCGGCATTCTGCGGTCACGATTTAATGATGCAAGCTTATACAGAAGCAATCAAAGAAAAATACCGCTTCTACTCGTATGGAGACGCGATGTTGATTTTGTAAAAAACATTATACTTTACTTTAACCACGATTAAGCTATCCAAAAGAATTTGTGAAATCGTGGTTTTTTTGTGCGCTAAGCTTTCGTAATTAATTCGTGTAAATTTGAGCAATTCGTGTCCAAATCACTTTTGTTTTAGTGTATTTATTGAGTTAATTCTACTGAGAAATAACATTAACGTCGTTGGTTTTAAATCACTTCCAGTTTACTTAACGTTCTAAAAATATAATTCGTGTAAATTCGTTTAATTTGTGTCCAAATCACCTTTCTAAATAATTCGTATCCGTCAGCGCTTTAAGGAAAGAAATCAATTGATTTTGTTCTTTTGAACTCAAACTAAATTTCACAATGCGTTTGTCTTGCAAGGGATGTTGTTTTCCTCCGTTCGAATAATGAGCAATGACATCTTCCAGTTTTTCAATGCTTCCATCGTGCATGTATGGGAAAGTCAAAGCTATATTTCGCAACGAAGGAATCTTGAATTTTCCAATATCCGCCGAATCCAAATGAATTCTGAAGCGTCCTTTGTCTGTTCCGTATTCTTTGTAAAGTCCGTTGTTCGCAGCTTCAAACGTTGTGAAATAAGGCGCAGGATGACATTGCGTGCAATACAATTTCTCAGAAAACAATTTCCAACCTGCCAATTCATCTTTTGTCAAAGCATTCTTTTTGTCTTTTTGATAGTTGTCAAAACGACTGTTCATGGAAACCAATGTACGTTCGTAAGCTGCAATACTTCTCGTTAGTACATAGGCATCAAAATCGCGGTTAAAAATTCGTTTTGCAGCAGCTTGATATTCCGGAATCGCACGCAATTGAGGAATCAAAACTTTCATGTTGTGTCCCATTTCCGTTTTCTCTTGAATCGGAACAATTACTTGCATTTCCAAAGTTTCCAAATGCGCATCAAACATCACCGTTTTTAGAAATCCTGAATTTAAAATGCTCGGTGAATTTCTTTCGGTATGTTGTCCTTTGATGCCTTCACTGGTTTTCAATTGATCCGTAAAAGCTTTCTTCGGGTCGTGACAAGAAACACACGCCACAGTTCCATCTACAGAAAGACGTTTATCAAAAAACAACTGTTTTCCTAATGCTGCTTTTTCGCTCGTCGTTGGATTTTCTGAAGGAGCTGGAACAACAACCAAATCATTCGGATCTATGTTTTTGGCGGTCGTACATTGTAATAACATTCCTGAAATCGAGGTAAGAATAAAAATCGATAACAGGATGCGATTCAACATATTATGGCATTATCACTTTTTTTGAAGCAATGATTTGACCTTGAGTATTTGTAAATTGTACAAGGTAAAAACCTGTGTTTATCGCGTTCCAATTCAATTTCCCTTCGTTTTCAGTAAGTGTCATTTCTTTAATCACTCTACCATTTTGGTCAATTAAAGAACACGATTTCAAGTTAGTAAAATTTGACCAACCCACAAAAATCTGATTTTCCGATGCAGCACATTGAATCATATTTTCTTTCAATTCTATAGTTTCAGCATTCGTTGCAAGTGTGAAGACTGGAAATAGTTGCACGTTGTCCATTATCGTTTTATTCACTCCAATTTCATCGTGCATTATTCCAACTGTAGACAAAGGAATATTATTTATCCATTGTTCCAAATTGCAATTCAAATAAATATCAATTTGATCAGAAGTTGTGTTGGTCTGATTCACAGGTAAACTAACTAATTGTTGGTTTTGATTGCCTAAATTGTGAAGTTCGAAATAAACATCTGGGATTTGATCGTCGTTTCCATCGGAATAACCACCAATAATCATGTGCATATAGCCAGCCTGCCAACCCCAGTACATAGAAGGATTTTGGAAACTTAAGGGGTGAATTTCTGGATAAGTAGAAATGTCTTGCGCTAAAATTCCAGTTTGTGTATTTCTCGTTTTTGGCACTCCAATTGAAAAATCAATTTGTTCAATATTTGTCACATCAAAGTTGCCTAAATAAAGTAAATAATTGTCGTCTTTTACAATGTAAATAGTGTCGTAAAGGTTCAATGTTTGTCCTCCATCATGCGTAATTAAAACTTCAGACAAATAATAGTCAAAATGATCGAGTTTAAACGTTTTTCCATCCAATGCAGTGTAAACGGTATTGAGTTGTATGTCTACACCACTAACTAAAGGATTAATATGAACGAAAACATTCTTTTGTCCGAAACTCGTAAACGATAATAAAAGAGCAAAAAGTATAGAATAGCGCATATATTAATTTTTGAAAGCGATATATAAAAGTTCGTGTTTAATCAAGCAAAAACGTTCGATTGTTGCATCGTCTAATACTTTACTAACATCGTATGTTTTAACTGTAAAACCAGATTTTTCAAGCCATTGCGGATAATCTCTTCCGAATAAACGCACGTGATCTTTTTGCCAAAAATGTTTTTCGCGCTCATCTGGAGAAGTAATTGTTGGGTCTTCATACGTAACTTCTCGCGACATATCTTGAGGCACTTGCATAATTGCCCAACCACCTGGTTTCATCACACGGAATAGTTCTTTCATGCATTTAATCGGGTCATCAACGTGTTCCATAACGTGATTGCAAAACACCACATCAAAACGATTGTCTTCCAATGGAATCGCATGTAAATCAAAATGAATGTCAGCAATTGGAGAAACTAAATCTCCTGTTAAATAATTCAAATTTGCTTGCTTTTTGAATAGGTGAATGAAACATTGTTCGGGTGCAACGTGCAACACATTTAGTTTTTCAGCTGTAAAGAAATTGCTTTCATTTTTCAAATATAACCACATCAAACGGTGACGTTCCAAAGTCAAATCGTAAGGACAAAGCACATTTTCACGATGCGCCACATCGGAACCGTAAGACAGAAATTTCGAAAATGATTTTTCACACACGGGGCATTCAACTTTGTTACCGCGATACATAATCGGAGCAAAAAGCTTGAAAACATAACTCAATCGAATTAATACTGGTCGAGGAAGTGTGTTGAGCAGGTATTTATAAAGTCGTTTCACCATACAAAGATAATCTTTCATTTTAATGCTTAATTCTTAATGTTTAATTTTTGATAGTAACAGATTGATTCCATTAGTATAAACTGATA
>RFNX01000396.1 GCA_009926905.1 Flavobacteriales bacterium | reverse complement strand
CACAACCTTTTTCCTTCGCTGAAAAGCCATTATTTGTCCCTGATGCACACCTCACATTTCATCTTGGCATGGACGTGATGCCCCCGATTAACAAGGACTTTTATTGGCACAATCGCAGCACATTTTTCATGAAAATCAATCCGAAATTGAAAGACAAATACGCGCTTTCAAAATTCCCTTATGCGGAACTATCTTTACCAAAACGTGCGGTAAAATGGATGCTTAATCCCGGTGTTTTTACAAGAACTTACATCCAATTAGAAGGCAAAAGTTTTTGGCATAAACTAAAAATTCGTTTGAATGAAATCCGCTGGCGAATTTTGCAGAAGTAAATTTTTGTTGACTTCGAGAGCCTTAAACAAAGATAAATAGACATAAATAGTAATGCTTTCAAAGGCAATTTACTTAGTTCCTTACTATCATTTAGACGCTGATTGTTTTTTTAGCATTACATATAATGTTATGATAATCAGATAGTTAAATCAATGAATTTTTTTGTTTACACACTGTTTTGCATTATTTATTTGTTATTTTTACTCTGTTAAACATAATTTAAAAGGCAAAATGAAACTACTTTACGTATCTAAATTCGTTACTACAAGTTTGTTTTTTGTTTGTATGATTTTTTCGCAAGTTTTTGGACAACAAAGCGTGAGTATTTCAGATGTGAACGGTGCAACACCAAATGCATCCAGCGTTTTGGATATTAGTTCAACCTCAAAAGGATTATTGATTCCGAGGGTTTCATTGACAAGCACTACTGTTACTTCTCCTGTAACTTCACCCTTAACATCTCTTCTAGTTTATAATACACAAACAATAAATGATGTCACTCCGGGATATTATTATTGGAATGGTACAAGTTGGCAACGATTCGACACAGGAAATACTATTGGAGATTGGAAACTATTAGGGAATGCTGGTACAAATGCAGGAACTAACTTCTTGGGCACAACAGATGCTACTGATTTGGTGTTTAGAACAAATAGCACTGAAAAAATGCGGGTAATGAGTGGAGGAAACGTAGGAATTGGTGAATCGAATCCACAACGAATTTTACATTTAAAAGGGTCAACTTCAAATGTTGCACTAAGGTTAGAAAATTCAAGTGCTAAAATTTATGACATTCAATCAACAAGTGGTGGGCATTTACATATAATCAATCAAACTAGCTCACCGACTTTTGTAGCGATGCAAGTTAATGGTACAACAAACAATATTGGTTTATTCAATGGAACTCCAGATGTATCAGCTTCTGTAGATATAACAGCACTTGACCCAATAACGTCATCAAATACAAGAGGACTTCTAATTCCAAGATTGGCGTTGACAGCTACAAATGTTGCATCTCCAGTTAATTCACCTGCAACGTCGTTATTGGTTTATAATAGTGTAACGGCAGGTACATCGCCTTATAATGTTAGTCCGGGATATTACTACAATGCAGGAAACACAGCGACACCAAATTGGAAAAGATTTGCAACGGGTAATGGTGATGCTTGGATAGTGGGAGGAAATAATTTTGGAACCACTGGTGCTAATTACAACCTTGGAACTATATCAAATGATCATGTTGATTTTGTCACAAATAATATAGTTAGAGGTCGCTTAAGTAACTTAGGAGAATTTTTTATTGGTACTACAGCAACAGCGCTAGTTGGAGATTTAATGAATGGAGTAAGTAATGCTACTTTTCCTTGGGCAATAAATGGCTATTCAGCAAACAATGGCGCGGGAACTTTTGGATCTATAACAGCTGGTACCACTAATTTTGCAGGAGTGCAAGGTGAATATTCTGGCACAAGTGTTGTCGGAGCTGGGGTTAGAGGAATTGCTATGAATCCTAATTCAATCGGAGTTTTTGGAGTTGAAAATATAGGAAATGGCTGGGCTGGCTATTTTAATGGTGATGTAAATTGTGCTATGCCTTTTGGTTATTACAATCTATCTGATCAACGGTTAAAAACAAATTCGAGAATAATTAAAAGTGCTATTTCTAAATTACAACAGATAAATGGATATGAATATGATTTAAATATAGCTGAATTTAGTAAATATATTTCTAAAGACGCACACCGTTTGGGAGTAATGGCACAAGAAGTTGAAAAAGTATTTCCTGATTTAGTAGTTGAGAAATTTGTCCCTGCTAATAACACAAAATATTCGCGAGAAGAAAATAATAATGAATCACATGATGGTCAAAAATTTAAAGCCGTCAATTATGACGGATTAATTCCAGTTCTTATTGAAGCAATAAAAGAACAACAGGTAATCATTAAAAATCTGGAAAAGCGCATAGAAATTTTGGAAAAAACCAATTAATAATTCTACTATATATCACAAAAGTTTAATCTTTTGAAATCATTACTTTTTCTAATTATCATTCTCTTTTAGTTTAGAAAGAGTGCATATTTAATTATTTCCAACATCACTCTAAAAATTGGTTTCATACAACTTTGGATGCTTTGTTTCTAAAACCCAATTTTAATAACATTTCTAATTCGAAGAAGTTAATTTAGTGTTAGATATTCATTCAATTAATAGTTTTGTCTGTTGTCAAGTTATATTGCATTAATTTTTTGTTATTTTTACTAAATATAAGTATAAACTGATGGTAAAATGAAGCAATTTTATGTGTTAAAATTTCTTATTGTCAGTTTGTTTTTTGCATTTATGGTTTGCTCGGAAGTTTTTGCGCAACAAAACGTGAGTATTTCTGATGTTAGTTCTACACCAGATGCGTCTAGTGTTTTAGACATAAGTTCAACTTCCAAAGGATTATTAGTTCCAAGAATTTCATTGACTGCCACGAATGCTGCCACGCCAATTACCCTTCCAGCTACTTCTATGTTGGTTTACAATACGGCAACCGCGGGTGTAGCACCTAATAATGTTACGCCAGGATATTACTACAACGCAGGAACACCTTTTGCACCAAATTGGTTGCGTTTTAATACAGGCTCATCTTCAGGAACAGAATGGAAATTATTGGGAAATGCAGGAACTATAGCAGGAACAAATTTTCTTGGAACCACAGATGCAATAGATTTAGTTTTTAAAACGAATAACGCAGAACAAGCAAGAATTCTAAGTAGTGGAAATGTAGGTATAGGGACATCTTCTCCGGGAGATAAATTAGAAGTATTTCCAACAGGTGGAAAAAGCGTTTTACTTGGAGGTGGTGCATCAACTGGATCAGAATTGAAATTAACAAATTCAGGTGTCGTTCACTTTTCAATTTACAACAGTGGAAACAACAACCTTACTTTTGCAAATACAAGCAGTATATACCAAACTAACAATACAGGAACAGCACTCATGAGCATTACTGGTACTGGAAATGTTGGAATCGGAACTGCTTCACCGGCTTATCGTTTAGATTTAGCAAGTGGAACTTTTGGTTTCGGGAGTTCAAATGTTAGAACTGAAACTCGAGACAACGCAGGTCTTCAAGGAAATGCAGGTGCACAAAGTGGTTTTTTTGAAACTGCAAGCCCAACAAATTACCCTTCAGGAGCTTCAAGTTGGTGGCATTTAATAGATGTTAGACATTCAAATAATTCAAATAATTATGCCTTGCAAATTGCAGGAAGTTTCTTTGATCAAAATCTGTATTTCAGAAAAACAAACAATTCAGCTACGACTCCTTGGAGTCAAATACTAACAACCGGTGGTAACTTGGCATGGATGACAACAGGAAATGCTGGAACAAATGCGAGCACTAATTTTATTGGCACCACTGATGCAATTGATTTTGTTGTTCGCACAAACAATACTGAAAAAATGAGAGTTTTGAGTGGTGGAAATGTTGGAATTGGTACAACTGCTCCTACTACACTTTTTCAAGTTGCTGGTGCTCATACAACTACTCAAATGCGATTGACTTTGCCAGCTGCAGCAAATGGCGCTGGCACGGGAGAATCTAATTTGCAATTTTGGGTTTCTGAACCTTGTATTACTTGGGAAGGTGCCGGTATAGGTGTAAATGTTAACAATGCCTATTTAGGTGGAAGCGGTTGTGGTGGCGGAGTACCAATGCCAAGAATAACAAACGGTTTAGGTCAAGCTTTCATTCGATTTGAAACCAATGGAGGTAATATGAGATTTTACACAGTGGACAATTCAACAGCTCTTGCAGGGATTGGGACACGAGAAAGAATGAGTATTCTAGCAAGTGGGAATGTTGGTGTTGCAACGTCAAATCCTGTTTATAAATTTCAAACAGATGGAGATATTTACGCCAATGGAGGATGGTTTAGAGTGAGTGGAAACCAAGGATATTACTTCGAATCGTGGGGCGGTGGTTGGCAAATGGTTGACGGAACATGGATCAGAGCTTACAATACAAGACCAATTCTCGCGACTGGAGGTTTGGCTGGATTTGGTAATACAGTTTTTGGAACGCCATTCGGTGGAAATCCCAGAATTTATGCAAATTATGATAACATTTCTGGAGGTGGGTTGGCTGTTTCAGATGACGGTGGATTTTATGATTACAATGATGGTTGGATTACTTCAAGAGGTTCTTATGGATTAAAAATTAAACACAACGCAGGCTCCGCTGACTTATTACAACTTGATATGGTTAATATTCCAGGTACTTTACAAGATAGGTACTTAAATTCTAGTAATGACGGCTGGGGGTATGTTGGAATTTCAGGCAGGAGTTGGTATTATATGTATTCTTACAACTTCGCTAATCCTTCTACTAGAGAATCGAAGAGAAAAATTCAACCAATTCAAGGTGACATTAGTTCAAAATTAATGGAAGATTTAGATAAAATGAAACCCAGTTTTTACAAATACAATGAAGAATTAGATAACTTCGTAGAAGGACAAGAAACAAAATTCCGACCTAATTATCATTTAGGATTAATTCTAGATGAATCACCTGATTACATTCAAGACAATTCATTTTCAGGTATCGATATCTACGCTGCAGCTACTTTGGGAATCGTTGCTGCTAAAGCTAACCGCGCAGAAATCAAAGAAATTAAAAAAGTCTTAGGTATGGATGAAACTACATCGAAAGACATTTCCTCCTTTGGTCAAATTGAATTGAGTGTTGGTGAATCATTCATCCCTTATGAGACAGCGTTCAAAGATCAGTTAAACGGTCAAAAACCAGTTGTAACCTTTTCACTTGACCAAGAAGGCGCTACTGTTTATATTAAAGAAAAAAGAAACGATGGTATTGTAGTAAAAATTAATGGTACGCCAAATCAAATTGTTAGTCTGAATTATATAATGATGGCTAAAGTTGTTGTTCCAACAAAAGAAAATACTGCCGAAGAAAAATTACTTTCACCTGAAATTCTCAATGGAATGTACGTTCCAGAGGCTAATAAATTGAGAGTTCGAAATTTTTGGGAACAAAGTGAAATAAAAAGAAAACAAGAAGAAATTCGAAATGCAAACGAAGCAATTAAAATTCAAAAGGAAAGAAAAAATCTAATTGAGAACAAAGAATACATCAAACCAGAAAAAAACTAAAATGAGTCGAATGTTGATTTTATTTTGTTTAATTTTAAGTACTTTTTTGGAGTACAAGGCTCAAACACTGACCAACAAAGGAGCTTACATCAACGCACAATCTGGTGCGTTCATTCGCGTCAATGGTACGGTTCAAAATGACAATTCAGGAATTATTACAGTAAATGGAAACGGAACGCCATCTAGCGCAGAATTATACGTTTCACAAGATGTCATCAATAATGCAACCATCAATGCGGACGGCTACATTCGCTTACTTGGAAATTGGATCGACAACAATACGTTTTCTTCCACACTAGGAACCGTTTTCATGGAAGGTGCAAACCAGCAATTGGGTGGAACTGCGGCAACTGTTTTTTACAATCTAACTTTGGACGGCTCTGGAATCAAAACACAAACCATCAATAAATTTGCTAACGGCGTTTTAGATTTAAAAGGTTTACAATTGAACACTGATGTTTATGGTTTTTATGTCAACAATACATCAACGAGCGCCATCATTCGAACTACGGGTTTTGTTTCCAGCGCAAATGGTGGTTTTCTCTCACGCAAAACATTGAGCAACGCATTGTACTTGTTTCCTGTTGGTTCAACCGCAAACACAAGTGCAAATATTCCAGGTACTGGCACATCGCGGTACCGACCTGTTCAAATTACGCCAAACGATGCTCTAGCCAATACTTATACAGTTCGAATGGCAAATGTAAATGCGACCACAGAAACGTATAACCTTACTTTGACTGATGTTGGTTTCTGTGCTTTGAATCCATTATTTTTTCATCAAATCAATCGCTCTGTCGGGACATCAAGTGCGGATGTAACTGTCAATTTCGACGCTGCTGCCGACGGAAACTGGGAAGGTTTAGCTCGCTGGAATATTACAACTCCCAATCTTTGGCAAAAAATAACGGGAAGTACCGTTACTGCTGGTTCTCCATTCTCAACTGCCACTAAACTAGCTTGGAATAATTTCAGTGTAACACCTTACATTTTGTTCAACAACAAACCCGTTGCAAATGTAACTTGCTCAGACGTTTGTGCCAACCAAACTGCACCAGTCACAGCATCTGTTTCCCCAACCGGAACATATTCCTACTCTTGGACCACACCAATTACTTTTTCACCCAACCCGGGAAACGTTTCTACATTTAATTCTGGCATTGGAGGAAATTACTGTGTGACAGTTACAAATACAGTAAACAACTGTGTCAGCGATCCGTTTTGTTGCTCTTTCGTAACCAATCAACCGCCCTCAATCAACGCCATTTCACCACCTTGATGAATGTTGAAGGTGAATCCGCCGTGGCGAATGAATTTTGAAGAAAATGTTCAATTACAAAATTAGAACACTTATAATCTTGCATAACTGATGGAAATGTTCAAGTTGTTGACTGAGGTCGTATTGTTGACTGAGGCTCTCGTATTGTTGACTGAGGCTCTCGTATTGTTGACTGAGGCTCTCGAAGTCAACAATTCGAACCACAAACTCCAATTAAAAATTAAACATCAAACATTAAAAATTCATTCCCTCCTTCGAAAAACGATTTTGGCATGATTTTCTTCGAACAATGATTCAGTTCGCAATTCCTACACCATAAACATCTTCAAAGACATCGCCAATTTGGAGCGAATCTCTGTTCTGTCAATGATATAATCTAAGAAACCGTGCTCCAATAAGAATTCTGAAGTTTGGAAACCGTCCGGTAAATCGCGACCAATTGTTTCTTTCACAACGCGTGGACCCGCAAACGCAATCAATGCTCCAGGTTCAGCAATATTGATGTCGCCTAACATCGCAAATGAAGCTGTAACACCACCTGTTGTAGGATCTGTCAAATAAGAAATGTAAGGTAATTTTGCTTCCGATAATTGTCCTAATTTCCCAGAAACTTTCGCCATTTGCATCAATGAATAGCCAGCTTCCATCATGCGTGCTCCACCTGATTTTGAAATGATCATAAAAGGCGCTTTGATTTTTATAGCTTCATCGATTGCTCTTGCAATTTTTTCTCCCATTACAGAACCCATTGAACCTCCAATAAATGAGAAATCCATTGCTGCAATAACGAAATCCATTCCTTCTAATTTACCTTTTGCGGTGCGCACTGCATCTTTCAATCCAGTACTTTTTTGGGTAGCTGCAAGTCGATCGGTATATTTCTTTGTGTCTTCAAATTCAAGTGGATCTCCTGAAGTTAAATCTGCATCTAACTCAGTGAATTCACTTTTGTCATAAATTATATGGAAATAGTCATCAGCACTAATACGTTCATGGTTCGAACAGCGATCACAAACAAAATTATTCTTCGCAAAATCGTCTGTTGTATACAACGTTTTACAATTCGAGCAGTGAATCCAAAGTCCTTCAGGCGTTTCTTTTTTTTCGCTTGTAGAAGTCGTAATCCCTTCTTTTTTACGTTTAAACCAACTCATTTACTTATTTTTAAATGTGTATTATAGCGTGTTAATGTTATTCAAATCTGCAAATGATTGCTCTAATCTAGCATTGAAAGTCAACTCACCTTCTCTCAACCATTTACGTGGATCGTAATATTTTTTGTTTGGAATATCTTCTCCATCCGGATTACCAATTTGCTCACGTAAATATTCAATGTTTTTCTCAACATAATTCCTTACTCCTTCTGTAAATGCAAATTGTAAATCAGTATCGATGTTCATTTTGATAACACCATAACTAATTCCTTCACGAATTTCTTCCACTGTTGAACCTGAACCTCCGTGAAATACAAAATCAACTGGATTAATTCCTGTATTGTATTTTTGTTGAACGAAATCTTGTGAATTTTTCAAGATAATTGGGGTCAATTTCACGTTCCCAGGTTTATAAACTCCATGTACATTTCCAAAAGCCGCAGCGATTGTAAAACGAGGAGAAACTTTCAATAATTCCTCGTAAGCATAAGCTACTTCTTCAGGTTGCGTATATAATTTAGAGTTGTCAACATCGGTATTATCAACGCCATCTTCTTCACCTCCAGTTATTCCCAATTCGATTTCAAGTGTCATTCCTATTTTGCTCATTCGAGCCAAATACTGTTTACAAATCTCAATATTTTCTTCAATTGGCTCTTCTGATAAATCAATCATATGTGAGCTATAAAGCGGTTTTCCAGTCAAACGGAAATGTTCTTCTCCTGCTTCTAATAAACCGTCAATCCAAGGCAATAATTTTTTTGCGCAATGGTCTGTATGTAAAATTACTGTAGCACCATATGCTTCAGCCAATTGGTGAATGTGCTTTGCACCTGAAATTCCACCTAAAATGGCAGCTTTTTCATCTTTATTTGACAATCCTTTTCCTGCAAAATAATGAGCGCCACCATTGGAAAATTGAATGATTACAGGTGCTTTCAACTTTGCTGCTGTTTCTAAAACTCCGTTTACAGTACTTGTGCTAGTAACATTAATCGCAGGTAAAGCAAAACCTTTTTCTTTTGCATATTGAAATATTTGTTGAACCTCATCTCCAGTTGCAACTCCCGGTTTAATTGAATGACTCATGTTTTTTTGATTAGATTGTTGATTAATAAATGATGGCAAATATAGTGAAATCGTATGAGAAACCACGAATTACACGAATCGTTTCACTAAACACATTTCAAAATAAAATTACCGATTGAGCGAAAAACAGAACCACGAATTACACAAATTAACACGA
>RFNX01000146.1 GCA_009926905.1 Flavobacteriales bacterium | reverse complement strand
AATCAAACTGACTTCTAAGAACGGAATGCCGATGCAGATTTCGTCTAAAATCAGTTTTTCAAGGAGTTCTCTTTTGAATAAAAAACAATCGAAGCCGGGGTGCGACTTGCCTAAATCGGAATACATGAGTGGTAATTTATCGACTGTTTTGTAGGTTGTTTTAATGCACCTGCGGTTGATGATCACAGCGTCGTGACCTTGATTAATGTACTCAAAAAGCACGTCGTAAAACTGTGGCATAACAGCGATGTCCATGTTCGTATAAAGCACAAAATCGCATCTATTTACTTCTTTCGTTTTGGCTAAAATATCAGCGATTAAAGGTAGTTTTTTTCCTTTTAAACTGGAGTTCACATCCAAAACTGAACGCGATAAATTCGAAAGTTTTTGAAAATCAATTGGAATGATTTCGAGATCTTCTTCAAATTGCGTGGTGACAAGCTTAATTTGTTCTTTTTTGGTCGAAAAATCTTTGGCTTTACGCAAACTTTCAAACGTAATAGGCTGCGCAAAAAACAAATCGCTTGTTTCGCTAACTTTTACAGGATTGATAATGTGAACGATTTGCGTCAAAATGGTTTTAATAATGGATTCGAAGATAGGAAACAAAAATGATTTTTGGTTCGATATTGTTGTTGTACAACAATACAAAAAAAAAATCGAACAAATCGCGCCAAAACCGTTGTACGAAAAGGTTTTTCAATTTTATAAAAAAAAGTTTCATGTATAAATGAAAAAAGTGTGATAAATAATATAAGTTTCATATATAAATATTAAATTTGAATAAAAATTAGAACATTGAGATACAAGCACCGCGCTTATTACTTACAGAAAATCGAAGGATTTATAAATACAAACTTGATTAAGGTCATTGTAGGGCAACGTAGAGTGGGCAAGAGTTTTATGTTGTGGCAATTGATGGATTCTATTCAAGAACGCTTTTCAGCGAATATCATTTATATCAACAAAGAGAATTACGATTTTCGTTCGATTACAAATCACGATACCTTGATTGCGTATGTGGAAGAACACCGTTCAAAAGAGGACAAAAATTACTTGTTTATCGATGAAATTCAAGAAATTGAAAATTTTGAAATCGCCATTCGACATTTCGCTTTGTTCGACGATTTTGATATTTATTGCACGGGAAGTAATGCGAATTTGCTTTCTGGCGAATTGGCAACTTTGTTGAGTGGACGCTATGTGGAAATTAACATTCTACCTTTAACTTACTGCGAATTTTTGGATTTTAATGAAGTCGAAAATACGCATGAATCCTTGAAGAATTATTTGCTTTGGGGCGGTTTGCCATTCGTGAAAAACCTTCAAAAAGACGATGGGTTTATTGAAGAATATTTGCGCAACATTCGCTCGACGATTTTATTGAAAGACATTGTGCAGCGCAATCAGATTCGGAATGTGAACTTTCTAGAGAATTTGATTTCGTTTTTAGCGCAACATACGGACAGCTTGATTTCTGCCAAAAAAATTAGTGATTATTTGAAATCGCAACGCGTGGAAATGTCGCCGCAATTGGTGTTGAATTACATTGATTTTTTATGCCAAGCATTCTTGATTAATCGTGTGAAGCGCATAGACTTGAAAGGAAAACGAACCTTTGAAATCAGTGAGAAATTTTATTTTGAAGATTGGGGATTGATGAATTCGGTTGTTGGTTTCAATCAATTTGATATTTCTAAAGTTTGGAAAATGTGGTTCACAACCATTTGAAAGTCAACGACTACGAAATTCAAATTGGTCAAATTCAATCGAAAGAAATCGATTTTGTAGCAACCAAAGGCGGACAAACACTCTACATTCAAGTGTGTTATTTGC
>RFNX01000147.1 GCA_009926905.1 Flavobacteriales bacterium | reverse complement strand
TATCAAGCTCACTTCTAAGAACGGAATGCCGATGCAGATTTCGTCTAGAAAAATTTTTTTGAACTCTTTTTTACTTTTGAACTTCAGTTATTTTAATCCAAGTTGATGCTGAATATCTATAAAAAGTTCCATTATCATCACTGCTAGACCTTGCAGCTTGTGCATTGATAGTTTTAGTTGTAGTTGAGCTATTTTCATACCTTCCCATTAATGGGAAAAGGACACCACCTCGGGTTCCACCTCCACTGCCGTTGTTCCAATATTGATAACACATACCAGCTTGAGTGCCGTCAACAGTTATTCTTGAAACCCATGAATCAGTATTGGTTCCACCAATTTGATAATCAATCGAACATTCTACAATTAAAAAAGAATTATTGGAAACAGGTGTGTAAGTAGTGGTAATAACCGTAGTAAACGTTGTTGAATTTACGGTTACGTTAGTACCCATATTTCCTCCATTAACCATTACAACATTTAAAACTTGACCAGCAGGTGGAGTTCGAGTTAATACACCATTTGAAGTAGCATACACCGGTTGCGTGGTAGTTCCTTCCAATCCACTTACTTTAAAATTTTGTCCACAACCATTACAGCCTATTCTTACTAATCCACTACTAGCGCCAAGTACTAAATCACTTGCCGCTCCTGTCGAACTAGCATCTGTGTAAAGCCCCATGTAATTCCATGCTGTTCCAACTCGCATTCTTCCTCTTCCTCCTTGAGTCAATGTTTCATTTCCTTGAACATGCATATTATTTTCAATCCAAGCATCTGTAGCGTAAACATTTACTCCAGAACCATTTACAGCTAAAGGTACACTAGGAGTATTTGTATTTATCCCAACATTTCCGCCACTTAATACTCTCATTCTCTCGACGTTGTTTGTACGCACAACAAAATCAATTGCATCAGTTGTTCCGATAAAATTAGAGCTTGCAACCGTTCCTGCATTTCCTGTTGTCAACCAAGCTAAATTACTATTAGTTGTAATTAATTGACTCCAAGCAGTTGTTGCTGAATTATTGGTTTTTCTGAAATATAAATTTTGGTCAAAAAAACTACCTGCAATTTGCAAGGCATAATTGTTCGAATTATTTGAATGCCTGACATCAATTAAATGCCACCAACTAGAAGCACCAGCTGGATAATTTGTCGGGCCAGCAGTTTCAAAGAATCCACTTTGAGCCCCTGCATTTCCTTGTAATCCGGCATTGTCTCGAGTTTCAGTTCTAACATTTGAACTCCCGAAACCAAAAGTTCCA